>CAZZXB010000047.1:0-20765 GCA_964658025.1 uncultured Janthinobacterium sp. | reverse complement strand
GGTCGCGCGGACCGCGGCGCGCGACGCGATCTTCGCCGCCGCGACGGCGCGCGCGCGGGTCGCGACGCGCGCGGGATCCGCGCGGACCACGACGCTCGAAGCGGTCGTCGTCGCCGCGAACGTCGCGCCGAGATGCGCGACGAAACCGCTCGCCACGGCGAACTCGATCGCGAGCGATCCGCCGATCGCCCAGGCGAACGTGCGGAACGTGAGATGCGAGCGGCGAGCGGCGCGCACGCGGATCTGCTCGAAGATCGCGTCGCGTCGCGCGGGTCGCCACGTCTCGTCCTCGCGCGCGTTCGCGAGCGCGGCGCGGATCGCGTCGAAGCCGGCGCCGTCGCCCGCGCAGATCGTGCAGCCGCGCGCGTGTTCGGC
This sequence comes from uncultured Janthinobacterium sp., assembly GCA_964658025.1. Classification (GTDB taxonomy): domain Bacteria; phylum Vulcanimicrobiota; class Vulcanimicrobiia; order Vulcanimicrobiales; family Vulcanimicrobiaceae; genus CAZZXB01. The sequence goes on along the minus strand of CAZZXB010000047.1, from coordinate 20,390 downwards.
GAAGCCGCGACGTTCGTCGGCCGTCGCTTCGCCGAGCGCGATCGCGCCCGCGAGCGCGTCGTAGCGTTCGTGACGATCGCGCATCACGCCACACCGAGCGTGCGGCGCATCGCGCGCATCGCGCGACACACCCGTTGCCGCACGGCGTCGGGCGTCGTGCCGAGGATCAGCGCCGCTTCGGCGGACGAGTATCCCGCGTAACTCGTGAGCAACACGCAGGCGAGTTGCTCCTCGCCGAGCGCGCCCAGCGCCGTTTGCAGATCGAGCGAGACGACGCTGCGCTCGTCGGGCCGAAACGCGGCGGCCGTCTCGACGAGCGGAACGGTCTCGCCGCGCCGCTTCTTCTTACGCAGATAGGAGATCGAGAAATTCGTCGCCGTCTTGTAGAGCCACCCCGCGCTCAGCGGTCGCGTCGGATCGTTCCGCAACATCCGATGCGCGGCGAGGAAGACGTCCTGCACGACGTCGAGCGCGACGTCGGAATCGGCGACGAACCGGCGCACGAACCGGGCGAGCTTCGTCTGGTGATCGGCGACGAGACGTTCGAGGCGCGCCTGCGCGTCGAGATCGCGATCGAGACCGAGGACGTAGACGTTCTCCACAGCGGCGGCTCCCAACGGTGACGAGCACAGGACGCTCGTCCTCGAAGAACGATGTGGGCGGCGCGTTCGTGACGCCCGGAGTCGCGGCCTATCCGGCGCTCAGCCGCCGATCTCGCTGAACGCGCGCATCCGGCTCCCCGCTTCGCCGAGCCGCAGATGGTGACGCTCGGGCTTCACGAGCATCCCGCCGCGGAAGAGATCGGCGATGTCGTCCTCGCTCGCGCCGGCGCGCAGCGGCGCGCGCAGATCGATGTCCTGATCGCCGAACAGGCAGAGCCGCAGGCGCCCGTCCGCGGTCAGACGCACGCGATTGCAACGATCGCAGTACTCGTGCGAGAGGGGGCTGATCACGCCGACCGCCCCGGCCGATCCCGGAATCGCGAAGTACCGCGCCGGACCGTTGCCGCCGGGCCCGTCGACCGCGACGATGCCGCGCGCCGCGGCGAGTCGCGCGATCACGTCTTCCGACGAGAGCCAACGGTCGCGCTGATCCGCCGCGTTCTCGGTGACGGGCATCATCTCGATGAAGCGCACGTAGACGGCACGATCGCGCGCGAAGTCGGCGAAGTCCGCGAGTTCGTCGTCGTTGCGCCCGCGCATCACGACGCAGTTGATCTTGACGGGACCGAGCCCCGCGGCGAGCGCCGCATCGATCCCCGCGAGGACGCGATCGAGCCCCGGCCGCCGCGCGATCGCGGCGAAGCGATCGGCGCGTAGGGTATCGAGCGAGACGTTGACGCGAGCGAGCCCCGCGGCCGCGAGCTCGTCCGCGAGCTCCGCGAGCGAGAGTCCGTTCGTCGAGAGCGAGACGTCGTCGATCCCCTCGACCGACGCGATCCGACGGACGAGTTCGGGGAGCTCGCGACGGACGAGCGGCTCGCCGCCCGTGATGCGGACGCCCGTCACGCCCGCGCGCGCCGCGCCGCGGACGACGCGCTCGATCTCCTCGAACGTGAGGATCGCCGCGTTCGGAATCCACGCGAGTCCGGTTTCGGGCATGCAATACGTGCAACGCAGGTTACAGCGATCGGTCACCGAGACGCGCAGGTACGTGATCGGTCGACGGAACGCGTCGACGAGCGGTGCCGACATCTCGCGCGCGGCGACGAGATCGATCGTCGTCACTTCTCGAACACGTCGTCCGCGACGGCCACGTTCAACCGATAATTCGAGAAGTTCGAGACGACGTCGGCCTTGTACGACGGCAGATCGACGTGACCGATCTGTTTATCGATCAAGTAATTTCCGTCTTGGCGGACGAAGGTCTGATCGAACGTCACGAACCCGCCGTCCTTGTAATTCCACGTGTAGGACCGGATCGTCGCGGTCGCGTCTTCGACCTTGACGTCGAAATGGTCGACGCGGCCGTTCTTTTTCGGCACGAGCCGGAACGTCGTCGTCCCCGCATCGTCGCCGAGCACCGCGACGTCGTAGAGCGCGGTCCACGTCGCCGGCGGATCGACGCGCGGATAGACCTTCTTGAACTGCGACGCGAGCGCCGGAACCGTATCGAACACGACGGCCTCGCGATCGGGCTTCTTGTAATACACGCTGCCGTCGAGCGACGGACTGATGAACGGAAACGTCTTGAGCTCGACGTCGAGATGGACGTTCGCCTGATAGGTCTTCAGGTCGGCATTGAGCGCGAGCATGCGCTTGAACAGCGGATCGTTTTGCGCGTCGAGGACCGTCGGCGACGCGCCGCCGGCGGGCGATGCCGCGGGCAAGGGAGAGGGATCGGCGAGCGCGGCGGTGCCGAAGACCACGCCGAGGACGGCGAGCGCGAGCGCCCGAGTGCGATTCATCGTATTCACTTCCCCGTTCCAACGCCGGACCACGCGCCGAGGTTTCCGTCGCGGCCGAGCGCGTCGCGGATCTCGCCCGCGACCGACGGATCCGCTTCGTCCGTCGCCGCGCGTTCGAGCGCGGACCGCGCGGCGGCCGAACCGATTCGCCCGAGCGACCACGCGGCCTGACCGCGGACGAGCGCGTGCGGATCTTCCCGGAGCGCGCGCGCGAGCGCCGGAACGGCCGCCCGATCGAGCGCGTTGCCGAGCGCGAGCGCGGCGTTGCGGCGGAGGATCGCGGCCCCGCGCCAGCCCATCGCCGTGTCGCGATAGCGACGTTTGAACTCGCCGCTGCGCAGGCGCAAGAGCGCGAGGAGATCGGGCCGCGCGGCGCTCGCATCGGTCGCCCCGAACGCGGCCGATCCCGTATGCCCGGCTCGCTTCGTCGGCGGACACGCGTCCTGACAGAGATCGCAGCCCCACACCCAATCGCCGACGAGCGGCCGTAGCGCGCGCGGGATCGCGTCGGTCCGCTGCGTCAGATCGGAGATGCACCGACTCGCGTCGATCGTGTAATCGCCGCGGAGCGCCCCCGTCGGACAGACGTCGATGCAGCGCGCGCAGGTGCCGCACCCCTTACGCGACGGCGGATCCGCCGCGAGCGCGAGCGTCGTGACGATCTCGCCGAGGAAGACGAACGAGCCGAGTCCCGGGACGATGAGGTTCGTGTGCTTGCCGATCCAGCCGAGACCCGAGCGGGCGGCGAAGGCGCGCTCGGCGAGCGGTGCGGTGTCGCAGACGATGCGGCTCGCGGGCTCGCCCGCGATCGCGTCGATCTCGGCCGCCACGCTCGCGAGGATCGCGCGCATCCGCGCGTGATAGTCGCGCGACCACGCGTAATTCGAAACGCGTCCGACGAGCGGGCGCGGACGCGCGGACGGCGGCGCCGTGGCGTACGGCACGGCGACGCAGACGACGCTCCGCGCGCCCGGCAACAGTTCTCGCGGCGACGCCGCGCGGCGCGCGTAGGCCTCGTCGTATCCCCACGTCGCGAACGCCTCGCCCGCGAACGCGGCGCGAAGGCGCTCGTGCGCGAGGGCGTCGGTCTCGGCGGAGGCGACGCGCACGACGCCCGCGCCCGCCGCGAGCGCGCGTGCGACGATCCGCTCGCGCGCGCCCGCGTGCGGCCCGGCGCTCAGAAGATCTCGAATTCGGCGTGCGTCGCCGCGTAGCGGAGCAGACCGCCCGAGAGGTGGCGGAGCCGTCGGAATCCCGCGTCGTACAGCAATCCTGCGGCGCCCTGCGAGCGCGCGCCGAGTCGACACGCCACGACGTACGTCCGCGCGCTGTCGAGTTCGTGGAGGCGCGCCGCGAGCTCGCTCGCCGGAACGTGAACCGCGCGGGGCGCGGGACCGAGCGCGATCTCGTGCGCCTCGCGAACGTCGAGCACGCGCGCGTCCGGCCGACCCGCGAGAAACGCGTCGAGTTCGTCTGCGGGAAGCTCGCCGATGCCGGGCGCGAGCTCGGGCGGGGCGGGCGTCGCGAGATCGCGGACGTCGAAGATCGTGGGATGGTCGCCGTGTAACGGACACGCGGGATCGGTCGCGATCGCGACCTCCCGCACGATCGCGTCGAGCGCGTCGACGAGGACGAGGCGACCGACGAGCGGCCGTCCGATGCCGAGCACGAGCTTGAGCACCTCCGCCGCCTGCCACGTGCCGATCATCCCGGGGAGGACGCCGAGCACGCCGCCCTCGGCGCAGGTGGGGACGCTCCCGGCCGGCGGCGGTTGCGGGAAGAGACACCGATAACACGGGCCGCCCGGCGCGAACACGCTGAGTTGACCGTCGAAGCGGAAGATCGATCCGTAGACGAGCGGTTTCGCCTCGAGGCGCGCCGCGTCGCTGAGGACGTAGCGCGTCTCGAACGTGTCGGTCGCGTCGACGATCACGTCGTAGGGCCGGACGAGATCGCGCGCGTTCGCCGCGCCGAGCCGGACGTCGTAAGCGTCGAAGGCGATTTCGGGATTGAGCGCGCCGAGCCGGGCCGCCGCCGCCTGCGCCTTCGGCGCTCCGATATCGTCGGTCGTGAAAATAACTTGCCGCTGGAGGTTCGTGATATCGACCCGATCGTCGTCGACGATCCCGATCCGACCGATCCCCGCGGCCGCCAGATACTGCAGCACGGGAGACCCCAGACCCCCCGCGCCCACGACCAAAACGCGCGCTGCGACGAGGCGCACTTGTCCGGCCAGACCCACTTCCGGTATAAGCAGATGACGACTGTAGCGACGCAGGTTCTGTCGCACCGCCGCGGAATTAAGTTTCACGCTTCCTCTGGAAGGCGGATCGTTCGCGTACCGTTTGGAGGGTCGATCGATGCATCTCCGTCACACGACCGTCTATGCCGCGACGCTCGTCGTCCCGCTGACGGCGCTCGGGCTCGCCGTCGCCGACCGGCTCGATCTCGGGATCGCGATCGCCATCGCCATCGTCGCGACGTTCTGCGGGAGCCTCGTGAACGTCCTCGCGGGCGTGTACGACGAACGGACGACGCTCGCCGCACTCGCCACGCACGTCGACGGCATCGACCGCCCGATCTAGGCCGAACCGCGCGCGGGACCGCGCGGATGCCGCTCTTCGAGCCAGGCGAGAACCGCCGCGCGCGCGTTCTCGCCCGCATACGTGTGATCGCTCGCGATGGTGACGAACGATTTCGGTTGGGGCGCGCGGTCGAAGAGTTCGCGGACGCTCGTCATCGCGACCATCGCATCGCGCTCCGCCGCGACGTAGAGCACCGGCCGCCCGGCGACGCCCGCGAGCGCGTCCGCGACGAGCGGCTCGGTCGCCTCGACGATCTCCGGGAGCGTCAAACCGTCGACGTACGCCGAGCGGAGGTCGACCATGCCGCCCCGGGAGAGTCGCTCGAGCGCGGCCGGACGACCGAGACCCGTCGCGATCGACACGGCGCCGACGACCGCGGGATCGGCCGCGCAGGTGCGGATCGCGGCGAACGCGCCCATGCTGTGGCCGAGCGCGTAGGTCGGAACGTCGTAGGTCGCGCGCAGGTGCGCGACCGCGCTCGCGAGCGCGTCGACGAGGTCGTCGGGATGCGCGAGCCGCCCGCCGCTCGCGCCGAGTTTGTGGCCGGGAAAATCGACGCTCGTGACGTTGAAGCCGTGCGCGGCGAGGAAGCCGCAGAGCGGATCCAGATTTTGTTTGGAACTGGAGTATCCGTGCCCGACGGCGATGCCGATCCCGCGCGCGCGGCGCGGCTCGTAATCGAGCGCCGCGATCGACGCGCCCCGCGCCGTGAGGAGATACGTGAGATCGAGGGTCACGGGCCCGACGGATTGTCGCGCCACGCGGCGTCGCCGTCGCGATAGAACTCTTTCTTCCAGATCGGAACGCGCCGCTTGAGTTCGTCGATCGCGTACTCGCACGCGTCGAACGCGGCGGCGCGATGCGGCGCGGTCGTCGCGATCGCGACCGCGGGTTCGCCGACGGCGAGTTCGCCGATCCGATGCGCCATCGCGACGCGAACGCCGAAGCGCTCCGACGCCTCCGCGCCGATCGCGCGCATCTCGTCGAGCGCGAGTTCGGCGTGCGCCTCGTAGGCGAGCCCCGTCACGGGTCTCCCGTCGGAACTCGTGGCGCGAACGTTGCCGACGAACGTGACGAGCGCGCCCGCGTCGTCCGCGCGGACCGCGAGGACGAGCGCCGCGACGTCGATCGGCAGATCGCTGATCTCGTAATGCACGATCGCTAACCCCCGCCGAACGGCGGCAGGAGCGCGAGTTCGTCGCCGTCGGCGAGCGCCGTCGCGCCGTCGGCGAGCGCGACGCCGTTGCGCGCGAACCGCGTCGAGCGCTCGAGCGGCGCGAGCGCCGGGAATTCGCGCGCGAGCGCCCGCCACACGTCGTTCGCGGTCGCGTCTCGCGGGAACGTCCGCTCGAGGCCGCGCGCGCCGACGATCTCGCGGATGCGCGCGAACGCCGCGACGCGCACGGTCACGCGCGCGCTCCGTCCGCGCGGCGGCTCATCAGTAATCTCCGAGATCGGTCGTGTAGCCGCGCGCCGCGAGCCACGCGCGCGAGTCCTCGTGCAGGCCGAGGAGGTCGAAGCGGTTGCACGTGAGCTTGTGCAACATCACTTCCCAGAAGTGCTGCGGTTGCGCGACGACGTCGTCCGGTGCCGCGTTGCGATCGCGCGAAAAATCGCGGAGCCCTTCCCAATCGCGCGCGGCGAGGATCGCGCGCAGCGCGTTCTCGTATTCGGCGGTCGGTGCGCCGCCCGCCGTCGTCACGCCGGCCTCTTCTGCGACGCGGGTCTGACGAAGCGTTCGATCGCGAGCGCCACGCCGTCTTCGGCGTTCGTCGCCGTGACGTAGCGGACGCTCTGCTTCACTTCGGGGAGCGCGTTACCCATCGCGACGCCGATACCCGCCCAACGGAGCATCGGAACGTCGTTGCGCGAATCGCCGATCGCGAGAACGCGTTCGGAGGCGATCTGGAAATCGGCGCAGAGTCGCGAGAGCGCGTTCTTCTTGCTCGCGTCGCGGTTGAGGACCGCGCACTCGTAAAAATCGCCCCACGTCTCGCGGCGGAAGTTGAGCGGCCAGTCGCCGAACTCGCGCTCCATCGCGCGGACCGATTCCTCGCCGAGAAAGCGGATGAAGGTCGGCGCCTCCGAGAGGACGTCGGCGAACGTGTTCGCTGCTTTCCAGGCCGGTCCGACCATGTCGTCCATGTAGAGTTTCGAGCCCTCGAGCCGCCAGAAATATTCCTCGGCATAGATCGCGAGCGAGAGATCGTGGGTCTCCGCGTACTCGACCATCGGCTTCGCGTACTGTAACGGGATGGGCAGGTGGACGAGCGTCCGATTCGCGCCGAAATCTTTCGTGAGCGCGCCGTGACAGCAGATCACGGGCAGATTGAGACCGAGCTCGCGCGAGATGCGCACGGGTAGGTCGGTGCCGCGACCCGTGACGAGCACGACGCGGACTCCGTTTTCGAGCGATTGCCGGATCGCGGTTCGATTGCGCTCCGAGATATGTTCGCTCGGATCGAGCAACGTACCGTCGAGATCGAGCGCGATGAGATCGATTCTCATGTGCGACGGGCGAGCTTATGGTTCGCGCGGCGGGCCTCCTCCGTCGCCCGGGCGTACCGAAACCTTACGCAACCCCGACCTCCGGGCGCCGCCGTCCGGGGATACGCGTCCGTTATACTCCGCGTATGGATGTTCGAGCGATGGCCGCGTGGGCGTTCGCGGCGGCGGCGATCGGCGGGACGGTTCGACCGGCGCCCGCCGCCGTCGCGTGCTCGAGCGACACCTTCGCGATCGACGGTTCGAGCGTGGCGGTGCGGATCTGTCGGGATCCGCAGAGCGACGCGATCGTCGAGACGGCGAGCGTCCGCGGCAAGCCCGCGCTCGAGCGGCGCGTCCCCTACGCGCGCGTCGAGCATCAGGAGACCGCGCGCACGATCGACGACCTCCCCCTCGCCGAGCTCGGGATCGCCCGCACGCTCCACGTGACCGTCGCGATCCGCACGAACGCCGTGCGCTTGGAGCACGCGTTGCTCGTGCCCGGAGCCGTCGCGCTGAAGTAACGGCCTCTCGCAACCGGCGGGGCGCCGGAGGTTTCTCGGGTGAGCATGCGGCCTCGCGATACGGGTGGGATGCCGCGCGTCGCCGTCCGCTAGGGGGTAAGAGAAGCCGCACATGGGTTGTACCGCCCTCGATCCGAACCTGACGCCTCGCGACCGGGCCCTGCGCCTCAACGAGCGTATCCCCTCCGGCCTCTTCGGCGGGGTCGGCGTCGATCAGAGCCGCGTCGCCTGGCGTCTCTCTCCCGAACCGTTTCCGATCTCGCCCGAGACGTTCGCGGCGATCGAGCGACTCGGTCCCGATCTCCTGGCCTTCTATCGCGCGCTCGCGAGCCTCTACCAACGGAGCGCCCGCGGCACCGCGCCCGCGTTCGTCGCGGAATACCTCGATCTCGGAAAACCGGAATCGATGGTCAAACTCGGTCGTCAGAATCGCTTCAAGGGCGATATCCCGAGCGTGATCCGTCCCGATCTCATCCTGACCGAAGGCGGTTTCATCGCCTCCGAGCTCGACAGCGTGCCGGGCGGCATGGGCTTCGTCGGCGCGATGGCGCAGGCGTACTGCGAACTCGGATACGACACGGTCGGCGGACCCGACGGCATGCTCGAAGGCCTCGCGGCGTTGCTCGCGTCGGTCGCGGGGGCGCCCCACCCGACGAGCGCGCTCGTCGTCTCGCAAGAATCGGACGATTATCGCGCCGAGCTCGTCTGGCTCGCGAACGCGATCCGCGAGAAGGGCCTCGCCGACGTCTACGCGTGCGCGCCCGAAGACATCGTCTTCAGCGAGGAGGCGCTCTTCGTCCGGCTCCCCGACGGCGAAGAAAAAAAGATCGACGTCCTGTATCGGAATTTCGAACTCTTCGATCTGCTCAACGTCCCCAAGCAAGAGCTCATGCTCTACGCCGCGCGTCACAACCGCGTCAAGATGACCCCACCGCCGAAGGCGCATCTCGAGGAGAAGCTCACGTTCGCGCTCCTGCACCATCCGCTGCTCGCGAAATATTGGCAGGGCGAACTGCGCGACGGATTCGCGCGCTTACGGGAGATCTTCCCGCAGACGTGGATCCTCGACCCTCGCGCGCTCCCGCCGCAGGCGTCGATTAGCGGATTATTCGCGGCCGGCGAACCCGTGCGCGATTGGGCGCAACTCGTCCCGCTCGGGAAGAGCGAGCGAAACTTCGTTACCAAACCTTCGGGATTTTCGGAGCTCGCGTGGGGCTCGCGCGGCGTGAAGGTCGCGAACGATCTCACGAAAGAGGATTGGCAGAAGACGCTCGACGACGCGCTCGCGTCGTACGAGAAGACGCCGTACATCCTCCAACGCTTCCACAAAGGCAAGCGCGTGAAGATCCCGTACTTCGACCGACAGACGGACGACATCGCGATCCTCGACGGTCGCGTGCGGCTCTGTCCGTACTATCACGTCGTCGCCGACGGCGTCGCGCTCGGAGGGATCCTCGCGACGACGGCGCCCGCCGACAAACGCCTCATCCACGGGATGTCCGACGCGATCATGTCGCCGACGACCGTCACCGACGGCGGATACTGACGGCGCGTTATTGCGTCCGCGGCGGCGCGTAGTCGAGCGAGGCGGGCGAGACGATCGTGGGAACCGCGGTCGCGAGCGTGGCGCGTAACACGTAATGGCCCGCGAGCGCCGGAACGGGACGGAAGCGCTCGGCGAAACGGCGCACGCCGTGCGGCTCGATCGTGATCGATGCGGCCGCTCCGGAACCCTCACCCGGCGCCGGCCACGACCACGCGACGACGCCGCCGCGTCGGACCACGAACGTCACGGGCGTCGCGCCGGCGAACGCGATCGTATAGGCCCGGTCGGTGCGATTCGTCGCGTCGAGACGTCCCTCGATCTCACCCGTCGGGAGTTCGACGAGCGACGGCACGAGCGCGAGCGCGTTCGCGACCGACGGCGCGTCGTCGTCCGAGATCGCGGCCTCGGTCGGCGTCGTCGGCGGGAAGATCTCGCCCGAGCCGCTCGCGAGCGATGCGATCCCCGTCTTGGAGTCGACCCGAAGCCGGGATCCCGTGAGCTTCGCGATCGTCGCGAGCGGAACGTAGGTATCGCCGCGGCGCACGAACGGGGCGGCCGGGAGATCGACCCGCTTCCCGTCGAGGAACGCGGAGCGTCGCCCGACGGTGAACTCGATCGTCCGACCGGCGATCGTCGCGCGGCTCTTCCCCGCGGGGCCGAACGTCAGCAGGCCGCTGTAGACGCCGACGACGCGCGCGAGGTCGACGTAGGCCTTACCGTCGCGGAGATCGGCGCTCGGCGAGCGACCGTCGACGCGCCGTCCGTCGAGAAAGAGCCGGGTCGGGACGTCGCGCGCGAGCGCGACGCGCGCCGACGAAGCGACGCCGAGAAGGGCGAGCGCGAACGCGGTCGTCGACCTCATGCGCGACGGAGGTCCTAGCCCTTTCCGAGCATCTCCTTCGTGTGCCAGGCGACGTTCTGCGCGCGATCGCCGACGCGTTCGAGATTGGTCAGGACGAAGAGCATGATCGTGCCGGAGCGCACCATCCCCGAATCCTGCGCCATCTCTTCCTGGAGCGCTTCGATGCCGCGCGCGTAGAGCAGATCGACTTCGTCGTCGCGCGCGATGACCGCTTCGGCGATCGACGCGTCTTCTTCCGTGAACGCGCGCATCGCTTCGCGGAGCATGAACGACGCGATCGCGGCGATCCGGCCGATCTCGACGCGGGCGGGACGGATCGCGACGTCGGCGAGTTTGATCGAATACTTCGAGATCTCGACCGCGTAGTCGCCGGTCCGTTCGAGGTCGGTCACGATCTCGAGCATCGTCGCGACCTGTCGTAACTCGCCCGCGACCGGTTGTTGTTTCCAGATCAATTCGATGCACGATTGCTCGACGCGACGTCGTAACGCGTCGACTTCGTCGTCGCCCGCGATCACGCGTGCGGCCACGCCGGCGTCGCGCTTCTCGAGCGCGCTGACCGACGCGACGACGGCGTCGCCGACGAGCGCGCCGAGACGGACCACGTCGAGCCTCGTCTGCTCGAGCGCGTCGTGATAGGCCGTCCGCATTCCGAACATCGCGTCTCCTCGGCGGCGCGCCCGCTCGTGCGAGGCGCAACATCTCCCGCAGTATAGCACGGGTGCGGGGGAGGCGCGACACCTCTCCGAAACCGCCCGCCATGTCGTACGAAACGATCGAATTCGACGTCGCCGAAGGCGTCGCGCACGTCACGCTCTCCCGGCCGTCGGTCCTTAATGCACTTAATGTTCGGATGCTCGAGGAGTTGCGCGACGCGTTCGCGCGCGTCGACGACGATCGCGCGATCCGCGTCGCGATCCTCACGGGTTCGGGCGATCGCGCGTTCGCGGCCGGTGCCGATATCGGCGAACTCGCGGGGTTGCCCGACGCGCTCGCCGGAGCCGCGCAAGCGCGCGTCGGGCAGGCGCTCACGTTACAGATCGAAGCGTTGCGCGTTCCCGTCATCGCCGCCGTCAACGGATTCGCGCTCGGCGGCGGTTGCGAGCTCGCGCTCGCGTGTGACGTCCGCATCGCGGCGGATTCCGCCAAATTCGGACAGCCCGAAGTCAATCTCGGACTGATGCCCGGCTACGGCGGGACGCAACGCACCGCGCGTCTGCTCGGCCGCGGCATGGCGACCTATCTCTGCACGACCGCCGAGACGATCGACGCGGCGGAGGCGCTGCGCATCGGACTCGTCGAGCGCGTCGTGCCGCTCGCCGACCTCGCGGAAACGGCGCGACGGACCGCGCGGACGATCGCCGCGAAGGCGCCCCTCGGCGTGGAGGCCACGAAACGCGCCATCCGGGACGGAGCCGATCTCCCGCTCCGCACGGGACTCGAAATCGAGGCATCGCATTTCGGGAGCCTCGTCGCGACGGCCGACTTCGGCGAAGGCACCAAAGCATTCTTAGCAAAGCGACGTGCCGAATTCGAGCGGCGCTGAAGTACGATTGAAGGCAGACGCGCGGTGCCATCGGAATAAATCAGCACCATGGCGAACACCCGCGCTCCGGCGATCTCACTCGATAGCCGGACGCTCCCGAACACCAATCGTAACGTCATCATCTTCGAAGCATTCGACCGCTTACAACTGGGCGGAATTTTGGAATTGCCCGAAGAGGCCGATCCGCGGGCGTTACGCAACGAATTTCTCCAGCATCGACCCGGACGGTTCTCGTGGGACGCGCGCAACCAAGGATCGGGTCGCTGGACGATCCGCATCGAGCGGATCGACGAGCACGCCGACGTGCCGACCTTTCTCTCGCACTGCAATCCGTTCGCGAACGCCAAGGCGTCGACGGTTCGCGAACTCGCGAGCACGGCGACCGAACGACCGTTCCGTTCGGGCGAGACGATCTACGACGAAGGCCAAGCGTGGCCGTATCTCGCGTTCGTCCGTGCCGGTAAGGTGATCTACACGCTCCTCTCGCCCGACGGCAAGACGCAATCGCTCGGCGAGCGGCTGCCGCTCGATCCGCTCAACGAAACCGGAACGTTCGACGGCGGCGGGGCGACGACGCGCGCCGAGGCGCTGACCGACTGCACGATCGTGCTCCTCCCGACCGAAGCCGTGATCCACGCGGCTCGGAACGACGCCGAACTCGCGCTCGGATTCTTGCAAGACGCCTCGCAGGCGCGGCGCCGCTCGATCGAGACGATCGCCGATCTCGCGTTCGCGCACGTGCTCCAGCGCGTCGCGAAATTCTTGCTCTCGTACGCGCCGGCGACGACGGGCATGGCGCGCGGATTATCGGGCGTCGAAAATCTCTCGCAAGCGCAGATCGCGCAGGCCGCGGGGACCGTCCGCGACATGGCGGCGCGCGCGCTGTTGCGACTCAAAAACGCCGCGGCGGTCGAACTCGATCGCGGTCGCGTGCGCGCGCTCGATCGCGAGCGTCTCGAAGCCTTCGCCCACAACGTTCAAGCGCCGCCGGTGTAGGCGGTCGGCACCGCGCGAGCGGCGCCGATTCGGGTCAGCCGCGCGCGGCGACCGTCTCGCGTTCGACCCCCGGCTCCGCGGCGTCGAAGGCGGCCCGTTTCGATTTCGCCGCCGCATCGGCGAGCGGTTGGGACGCGGTTTCCGGTTCCGGGCGGGGCGCGAGCGCTTCGCGACCCTTTTGGACCGAACCGAGCGCGGTCGCGAGCCGCGCCTCGAGCTCCGCGAGAACCTGCGCGGCGTACGCGTCGGCACCCGCGCGGATGCGGCGCGCCTTCTCTTCCGCTTCGCGTAGGACGACGTCGGCCGTCGTCCGCGCGACGCGGACGACGTCGTGCTGCTCGACGAGTTCGTTCTTCTGCGCCACCGCCTCCGTGACGATCTGTTGCGCCTTTTCCTGCGCGTCGCGAACGATGCGCTCCTTATTCGTCGCGATGACCTTCGCGCGACCGACCTCTTCGGGGAGGGTCGAACGCATCTTCTCGATGTATTCGACGAGCCGTTCCTCGCTCAAGATCCGATAGCCGAGCGGCACCCACGTCCCCTCGCGCACGTACGCCTCGAGTTTATCGATGACACGGTAAATCGACATGTTACGTTCTCCCGTTGACGCGGCGTTTGTTGTGCATTTGATCGAGGACGACGCTCGGTACGTACTTTTCGATGTCGCCTCCCTGGAGGTAGACTTCTTTGATCAGACTCGAACTCACGAACGAATAATTCGCATCCGACATGAGGAAGACGGTATCGACGCCCGAGAGCGAGCGGTTCATGTGCGCGAACGCCATCTCGCTCTCGAAGTCCGAGACGACGCGCAACCCTTTGACGATCACGCTCGCGGAGATCCGCTTCACGTAATCCGCGAGTAAGCCGCGAAAATGATCGACGCTCACGTTCGCGTAGTCGTTCGTACAGCGATGCAGCATTGCCTCGCGTTCGTCCAGAGAAAAATACGGACTGCGTTTTTGCGGGTTGACGACCACGGCGACCGTCACGCGTTCGAACACGGCCGACGCGCGCGCGATGACGTCGAGATGACCGTTCGTCGGCGGATCGAACGAGCCGGGATAGACCGCGTGCCCCTGCGGCTCGGCCACCTACCGAACCGCCGGTTCCGCGACGCGCAGGAACTGCAGCGTCACCTCGCCGTACCGCGCGTCGCGCAACGTTTCGAAGCCGGGCGTGGCGAAGGGTTCGGCGCGATCGCGATGTTCGTAGACGATCGTCGTGCGGGCGTCGATCGCGCCGCGCGCGCGCAAGTTTCCGAACGTGAGATGGGGCGGCGGCAACGCGTACGGCGGATCGGCATAGACGAAATCGAAGCGCCCGGCGAGTCGCGACGCGACGCGCTCGGCGGGCGCGCAGACGACTTTCGCGCGCGACGCGACGCCGAATTCCGCGATCGTCGCGCGGATGCGTTGCGCCGTGGGGGCGTGCAATTCGACGAACGTCGCGTGCGCCGCTCCGCGCGAGAGCGCTTCGAAGCCGATCGCGCCCGTGCCGGCGTAGAGATCGAGCACGCGCGCGCCCGAGATCGCGTCGCCGAGCATCGAGAAGAGCGCTTCCTTGACGCGGCCGGGCGTCGGTCGCGTCGCGTCGCCGTGCGGCGAGCGGATCACTCGCGATCGAAGTTCGCCGCCGCTCACGCGCACCGACACGCCATCACACCGTTTTCGCCGCGTCGGGCCGCCGCCCTTGAACGAGCGCGGCGAGTTCGGCGAGCGTGTGGATGACGTGGTCGGGCGGGGGCAGGTCGCTCGGATACGCGACGTTTTCCCAATCGAACCAAACCGACGCGAGCCCGCTCTCGTGGGCGCCGGCGCAATCGTTCTTCGGATCGTCGCCGACGTACCAGACGCGTTCGCGCGGGAGGTCGAAGTGCGAGACGAGGATGTCGAACGCGTCGCGCGTCGGCTTGCGCGCGCCGATGCGCTCGCTCACGAACACGGAGCCGCGAAACGCGATCGCGCGCGCCTTCTCTTCTTGCAACGGACTCCAGCCGTTGCTGAGGATCGCGTACGGCACGCCGAGCGCGTCGAGTCGGTCGAAGAGCTCCGCGACGCCGGGAAGCGCTTCGACGTGGGAGGGCGCGGCGGCGATCACGCGGTCGCGAAATTCTTGCGCTTCGTCGATCACGTCCGACGTCTCGCCGCCCGGGACGAATTTTTGCAGGAAGCCCGCGATGGCGGCCTCGAGGCTCTGGTCGCCCGCGCGGTACGCGACGAGCGCGACGTCGATCGCGGTGCCGGCGGCGGCCGTATCGTAGGCGATCTCGCGCGCCGCGGCGATCTCGGCGAGGAGCGCGAGCGCGGTCGTGCGTTCGAGCGTGTTGTCGATCACGAGCGTGTGATCGAGATCGAATCCGATTGCGATATCGTTCGGCATCGCCGCACCTTCGCGAACGACGCGGCGGCCGCCCGTTCAGGATCCGAGGAAGGTCGCCCGCATGCCGCCGTCGCGCTCGATCGCGGCGCGCATCTCGGCGTACGCCGCTCCGCGCAATTCCGGATCGCGCGCCACGAGTTCGTCCGCGGCGCGCTTCGCGCTCGTGTAGAGCGCGAAATCGGAGACGACGCTGCCGAGCAACGTCCCGCCGCCCGCCTGCATCGTCCCGGCGAACTCGCCCTCGCCCCGGAGCCGCAGATCTTCTTCCGCGATCTCGAATCCGTCCGTCGTGCGCGCGAGGATCTCGAGACGCTCCACGTCGCCGCGGCCGTCGGGCGCGATGAGGACGCAGTACGAGCGCGCCACGCCGCGGCCGACGCGTCCGCGCAACTGATGGAGTTGTGCGAGACCGTATCGGTGCGCGTCGAGGATGACCATCACCGAGGCGTTCGGGACGTCGACGCCGACTTCGACGACCGTCGTCGCGAGGAGGACGTCCGCCTCGCCGCGCGTGAAGCGCGTCATCACCTGGTCCTTCTCGCGCGACGTCAGCCGACCGTGTAAGAGTGCGACGCGGAGATCGGGAAAGACCGACGTGCGGAGATGTTCGAGTTCGGCGAGCGCGCTCGTGAGGGCGGTCTCCGATTCGTCGATCGCGGGCGCGACGACGTACGCCTGACGTCCGCGTGCGACGTTCTTGCGCACGAACTCGTACGCGCGGGGTTTGCGGCTCGCGCGCAGGACGTACGTCTCGATCGGCGTCCGGCCCGGCGGTAACTCGTCGAGGATCGAGCAATCGAGATCGGCGAATTTCGTCTGCGCGAGCGTCCGCGGGATCGGCGTCGCCGTCATGTGGAGCGTGTGCGGCGAGGTTCCCTTGGCGCGGAGCTTCGCGCGCTGGGAGACGCCGAAGCGGTGTTGTTCGTCGATGATCGCGAGGCCGAGTTCGCGGAACGCCACGTCGTCCGTGATGAGCGCGTGCGTTCCGACGACGAGATCGCACTCGCCGCTCGCGAGACGACCGAGCACGCCCGCGCGTTCGCGCGCCCCGATGCCGCCGACGAGCGCGTCGACGCGGACGCCGAGCGGGAGCAAGAGCGGTGCGAGCTTCTGCGCGTGTTGGAGCGCGAGGATCTCGGTCGGCGCCATCAGCGCGCTCTGGACGCCGTTGTGGTGCGCGAGCACGATCGCCGCCGCGGCGACGAGCGTCTTCCCGCTCCCGACGTCGCCCTGCAACAGACGATTCATCGCGCCGGAGGCGCCCATATCGCGCCAGATCTCGCCGATCGTCCGGCGCTGCGCGCCCGTGAACGCGAAGGGGAGCGTCGCCTCGAAGCGTTCGAGTAATTCCGGCGACACGACGAGATGCGGCGCGCCGCCCGCGGCGCGCCGCGCGGAACGTTTGAGCGCCGCGGCGAGCGCGATGCCGAAGAATTCGTCGAAGATCAAACGTTCGCGCGCGGCGGCGGCGGCCTCGAGCGTCGGCGGACGGTGGACCGTGCGCCAGGCCGCGGCGAGCGATCCGAACCCCGCCTCGCGCGCGATCTCCTCGGGCACGATCCCCGTCACGAGCGACGCGAGCGCGTCGGCATTTTTTTCGATCACCGTCGCGATCGTTCGCGACGGCAATTCTTTGCTCGCGCGATAGACGGGGACGATCGCCCCCTCGTACCGTTCGCCTTCGGCGAGCACGCGATGCTGCAACACGTTGAGCTCCACGGAGACGCTGCCGCGCACGCGCTTGAGCGCGGCCCGTCCGTACGCGAATACGCGCGCGTCCGGGACGAGCTTTCCCGCGAGCCCGCGCCGACCGAACCACGTGGCGACGATCGTCCCGCTGTCGTCCGCGAGATCGGCGGAGACGATCGGGATCCGCGCGCGCACCTCGCGTACCGCGACGACGCGCGCGACGACGATGACGTCGCCGCCGTCCGCTTCGCCCGGCGACCGGCCGCGGACGAGCGCCTCGCGGACGACCTCCGCGATCGGGACGGGGACGCGCCAGTCCTTATAGTCGCGAGGATAGAGCGTCGCGAGATCGCGCGGTTCGCGCACGTCGAGCGCCTCGAACTTGCGCGCGAGTTCGGGGCCGATCCCGCGCAGGTCGCGTAGATCGCGCGGCGCGCGCGCGTCGCGCGGCGCGGTTACGTCGCGCGGCGCGGTTACGTCGCCCGTCGCAGCAGTTCGGCGCCGACGTCGTCGAGCGGGACGCCGCGCTCTTCGAGGAGGACGAGCGTGTGGTATACGAGGTCGGCGACTTCCCACGCGAGTTCTCTCGGATCGCCGTTCTTCGCCGCGATCACGACCTCGGTCGCCTCCTCGCCGATCTTCTTACCGATCCGGTCGACGCCGTCGTGCAAGAGTTTCGCCGTGTAACTCGTTTCGGGAGACGCACCGCGACGCGACGCGATCGTCGCGCGCAGGTGCGCGATCGCCGCCTCGAACGGCGGCGCGACGGCGACCTCCGGATCGCGCGCGTCGTCGAGTAACGCGTTCGAGAAGCACGATGCGGCGCCCGTGTGGCAGGCGGGGCCGGTCGGGACGACGCGATAGAGTAACGCGTCGGCATCGCAGTCGAAACGCACGCCGACGACGCGCTGCGTGTTCCCCGACGTCGCACCCTTGTTCCAGAGCTCGTTACGCGAGCGACTGAAGAGCCACGTCGAGCGCGTGGCGAGGGTGCGTTCGAGCGCGTCGCGATTCGCGTAGGCGAGCGTCAGCACCGCGCCGTCGCGCGCGTCCTGCACGACGACCGGGAGCAACCCGTCGGAACCGAAAGCGAGCTCACGAGACGACATGTCCCATCTCTACGTGGGGCCGCACCGGAATTCCGCGTGCGGCGAGGTCGGCCTTGAGCGCCGCGATATCGAGTTCGCCGAAATGGAAGAGCGACGCCGCGAGCGCCGCGTCGGCGCGCGCGACGTCGAACACCTCGACGAAATGTTCGATCGTCCCCGCGCCGCCCGACGCGACGATCGGCACGTCGACCGCGTCGTGGATCGCGCGCGTGAGCGCGAGATCGAAGCCGCTCTTGGTTCCGTCGCGGTCGATGCTCGTGAGCAAGATCTCGCCCGCGCCCGCGGCGACCGCTTCGAGCGCCCACGCGATCGCGTCGCGTCCCGTCGGCGTCCGTCCGCCGTCGACCACGACTTCGAAGCCGCGGCCGTCCGTCGTGCGACGCGCGTCGATCGCGACCACGACGCACTGGCTGCCGAACTCCGCGGCCGCGACCCGCAAGATCCGCGGATCGCGGACCGCGGCGCTGTTGAGCGAGACCTTGTCGCACCCGCAGCGCAAGAGCGCGCGCACGTCGTCGGCACTCGAGACGCCGCCGCCGACGGCGAACGGAATCGTGAGTTCGGCCGCGACCGCGCGCACGACGTCGCGCATCGCGCGACGACCTTCGATCGTCGCCGTGATATCGAGGAAGACGAGTTCGTCCGCGCCGCGCGCCTCGTACACGCGCGCGAGTTCGACCGGATCGCCCGCATCCGCGAGCGCGACGAAACGGACGCCCTTGACCACGCGGCCGGCCTTGATGTCCAGGCACGGAACGATCCGACGGACGAGCACGCGATCTCGCCGACTACGCGGCTTCGGGCGCGGTCTTGCGCGCCGGATCGTCGATGCCGATCACGAGGAGCGCGAGATCGTCGTGCACGGAGCCGCCGCCGCGCCGGCGTACGGCCTCGACGAGATCGTCGGCGCACGCCTGCGGTTCGTGCGAGGACGAACGGAGCATCGCGATCGCGCCCGCTTCGTCGAGCATCGCACCCTCGGCGTCGCGCGCTTCCGTCAGACCGTCGGTCGCGAGCACGACGGCGTCGCCGCGACGCAACTGCAACGTCCGTTCCTCGAATTCGAAACTACGATCGAGACCGACGATCGGCCCGGTCACGTCGAGTCGGACGATCTCCTCGCCGCGACGTAACCACGCGCCCGAATGCCCCGCGCTCGCGTAGGTGATCCGGCTCGTCTCGACGTCGACGATCGCGACGAACGCGACGACGAAGAGGTTCGGATTCTCGATCGTATCGAGAAAGATCGCGTTGAAGCGCGCGAGGATCTCGCGCGGCGTGCTCCCCGTGAGCGCGAGCGTCCGCATCGAATATTTCACGAACGCGGTATTGACCGCCGCCTCGATCCCCTTGCCGCTGATGTCGGCGATGACGATGAGGCCGCGTCTCGCGTCGAGCCGGCGGACGTCGAAGAGATCGCCGCCGACGGCGGCATCGCTATCCGCGGAGAGATACGCGCGCCCGATGCTGCTGCGCGGCAGCACGTCGAGGTCGGTTCGGAAGGCGCTCTGCAGCGTCTCGACGATCGACGACTCACGATCGAGGACGTCGAGAATCTGCGCGCGGGACGCGACGAAGACGAGCGCGACGAGCCCGAACACGATGATCGACGCGAGCCCCCCGAACAACGCTTCGTTGATGCGCGTCTTCAGATCGTTCTGGGCGCGCCCGAGGCGCGCTTCGAGGAGGCCCTGCGAGCGGCTCACCTCGCTGCGGAGTTGGTCGAGGATGACCTTCCCGAACGTCTGCCGGATCGGCGTGTACTGCGAGCGCGGTCGCTCGCGAAGCGGACGAGCGATCGTCGTCGCCCACTCGTTGTGCCGGAGACGCATCTCGGCGATCGCTTTGGGCAACTCGGGGATCTGCAGGGTGGCCGTCGTGTCCTCGAAGGCGGAGATCGCCTTGCCGAACCGGTTCGAATCGACCGTGTCGTTCTCGAAAAACGACGGTTTTCCCGACGCGATGAAGCCGCGCAGGGCCGCTTCCTGATCGGTTTGGATCAGCGCGACGAGGTCGAGCTGGCGTTGCGCGCGGACGAGCGCGCGTTCGACCTGCGCCGCTCCGTCGAGTTGGTTGTAGATGCGGAACGAGATGAAAACGGCGATCGCGATGATGGCAGCAACGAGCGCACCGAGCAGTAATGCCCCGCGCAGGTTGCCTCGTGCGACGATATTCGGTAGTGGTGTTGCGATCATGAGGGAGAGATGGAGGCGACGCCCAGATTCGAACTGGGGAATAGAGCTTTTGCAGAGCTCCGCCT
>CAZZXB010000046.1:14312-20782 GCA_964658025.1 uncultured Janthinobacterium sp. | reverse complement strand
TCGGCGAGAACGTCGCGACCGAGTAACGCCCGTAGGCTGGTCCCGCGCATCCGCGGCGCCAACCCGCGCTCGAGGATCGCCGCGCTCACGTCCGCACCGGTCACGAGCCTCGAAAGCAGCACGAAGGCCCATTCCGCGGCAAACGCGTCGGCGACGAGCGACGCTCGGGCGAACGCGGCCTCGATGCCGCGCATCGGAAACGTGCAGCTTCCCGCGATCACCCCGGATACCGCGGTACCGACGCGCGCCGCGGCGGCGAGCGCGAGATACCCGCCGAGCGAATCTCCGGCGAGGAACACGCGCCTTCGCGAGGCGAGAACGCGAACGTCACGCGCGAGTTCGTCGATCGCACGCTCGAGGTCGAACGGTTCGGCGCGACGCGAGCCGTGCCCGGGTATGTCCGACGCGCGGACCTCGCAATCATCGCCGAGACATCGCCGCAGGGGGATCCACGTCGCGGCGTTGGCGACCGCACCGTGGATCGCGACGAGGAGCGGTCGAGCGTCGAGCGATTCGGTCATATGCTACCGATCATTCCCGCGGTACGATGAGAGCGGCGCGATCGAGCGTTCGGCGCGACGGCGTCGTCGAATACTTGCGATCGACGCAACCGCACGCCGCTGGGGCGGTCGCGCCTTCGAGCACCACGACACACGGGAGAATGCATGACGAACCTTCGAATCGGAACCATCACGCTCGCGATCGGACTCGCGATCGGCGGCGGGGCGAGTACGTTCCTACGCCCGCCGGCCGCGGCGTCCGGAGCGAACGCGATGGGCGGGATGACGATGAAATCGGCACCGACCGGCGACGCCGAGATGAACGCGGTCATGGCGCGCATGATGGCCTCGATGTCGCACGCGAAGCTGACGGGAAATCAAGATCGCGATTTCATGATCATGATGATCCCGCATCACCAGTCGGCGGTCGACATGGCGAAGATCGAACTGCGACGCGGAACGCGTCCCGAACTCAAAGCGCTCGCGCGCGACGTCATCGCGAGCCAAGATCGAGAGATCGTCCGGATGCGGGGCTGGCTCGACGCGTGGTATCCGAAGACACGATAACGTTCCGTCGGCTCCGAACCGCATCTCGCGCCCGACGTCCGCGATGCCCGATCGCGAAGACGACGGCCGTCGATCCGACGTCCGAGATGCACTCGCGGATCGATCGAGAAACGATCCGCGATGACTCCGTTCCGAACGTTCGGCCTCGTCGCGATCGCGCTCGTCGCGACGCTCGCGGTAACGCCCGATCGCGGTGCGCGCGATCGCGCGCGAGTCCGAGCCGTGGCGACGACGGCGCCCGCGGCGTTAATGACGAGTCGCGACGAGATCGCCGCGCCCGGGCCGATGCCGACCGGACCGGAGGGTGCGCTGATCGCCTACGGTCGCGACATCGTCCGCGATACGCCTCGATTCGCGCGCGCGTATATCCGTGCCGGGATGTCGTGCGAGGCGTGCCATCTCGGTGCCGGCACCCAGGCCCACCGCGGATCTTTTCGCGGCATCTACGCGCTCTTTCCGCAATACAATCGACGCGCGGGACATTTCATCACCTTACAAGACCGCCTCGCAGAATGCTTTCTCTACAGCATGAACGGCACGCCGCCCGCCTACTCGAGTCGCGAGATGATCGCGCTCACGGCGTATATCGCGTACCTCTCGCGCGGTGCGCCGGTCGGAATCGGCTTTCCGGGACAACGGCTCGTGAGCTTTGTCCCCGGGCGTGCGCCTAGCGTCGCGACGGGCGCACGCGTCTACGAATCGCGATGCGTCGCGTGTCACGGTGCGACGGGTGCGGGCGTCGGAGCGTATCCGCCGCTCTGGGGTCCGAAATCGTTCAACGGCGGCGCGGGTATGCACCGCCTCCCCACGATGAGCGCGTTCGTACGCTACAACATGCCGTACGGCAGCGCGCCGAACACGCTATCGAAGCAAGAAGCGTACGACGTTTCGGCCTTCGTCCTGAGCCACGCGCGGCCCGGTTTCGACCGGACGCGAAAGATCGCGTTTCCGGCGCAAGCGGCGGGGACGTTTTGAACAGACCGCTCGAAGGTTCGTAGGCGCACTCATAGACTTCGACGCGTTTTCGAATCGCTCGATCGCGCGAGGGTCGCGCGCAGGTCTGCCGCGTAAAGCTCCGGCGCTTCCCACGCCGGAAAATGACCTCCGCGGGGAAACACGGTGTATCGCTCGACGTTATAAAGCCGCTCGGCGAGCTCGCGGGGCGCGAGCGCGATGTCGTGCGGCCACATGGCGATCGCGGTCGGTGCGGCGACGTAATCCGTGGGCTCGAGCGCCGGCCGTAAGCGAGCGGCGTCGAAATAATATCGCATCGACGAGCCGATCGTATTGGTCAACCAGTAAATCGTCAGATTGTCCGCAAGCGATTCGTACGGAAAGACCGACAGGAGGTCGCCCCCGCAGTCCGACCAGGCACGGAACTTTTCGAGAATCCAGCTCGCCATGCCGATCGGGGAATCGGCGAGTCCGAACGCGAGCGTCTGCGGCCGCGAACTCTGGATCGCCTGATATCCGCCCTCGTCTCGCATCCACGCGCTCACGCGCGCCTCGTATGCGATTTCTGCCTCGGTTTTCGGAGCATCGCTCGGCAGGAATGGCTTCGTCGCGACGGCGGAAATATGCACGGCTATGACGGCCGCCGGTCGAGCGATCGCGATCCTCGTCGCGACGCCCGCACCGACGTCGGTCCCGGCAACCATATAGCGATCGTAGCCGAGCCGTTCCATCAGCGTCCCGAAGACTTGCGACGGCTGGATTTGATTCGGACGCGTGGGCCGATCCGAGTAGCCGAAGCCGGGGATCGCCGGGATGACGACGTCGAATGACGGATCGCCCTCGACGAGCAGAGGGATGAGCCGCAAGAATTCGACGAAGCTCGATGGCCAGCCGTTCATCAAAAGGAGCGGGACGCCGTTCGGATTTCTCCCGCGCAGATGGACAACGTGTATACCGATGCCGTCGATCTCGACTCGATACTGCGGGAGCACGTTTAGCGCGCGTCGACGTGAAGCCCAGTCGTAGTCCTCACGCCAATATCGCGCTACGCCCTGGAGAAACGCCCGATCCGTTCCGTACGACCAGTCATTCGTGACGGCGTCGCTCCAGCGCGTCGCGTCGAGACGGCGAT
This sequence comes from uncultured Janthinobacterium sp., assembly GCA_964658025.1. Lineage (GTDB taxonomy): Bacteria > Vulcanimicrobiota > Vulcanimicrobiia > Vulcanimicrobiales > Vulcanimicrobiaceae > CAZZXB01. Next base: position 17,629 of record CAZZXB010000046.1, on the reverse strand, counting down.
CGAGATCTTCGACGGCCACCGAATCCCAAGGAATCTCGAAAGGCGTTACGATCGTCTCACCCTCGTGGAGCGTTAGCGAAAGCGACGGCGAACGGCCGGTCGGCGGAACGCGCCCACGGCGCCGAGCCGTTGCCCGTCAGCGATCGAAACCGTACGTCATGCCGTCGCGGCGGCGTATGTAGCGGGCGCATCGGCGGTCGCCGATTTCTTACCGAAGAGTTCCATATTCGTGTCGCCCCATGCTTTGAGAGCGGAAAGGATCGGATGGAGCGTACGCCCGAGCGGCGTGACGCTGTACTCGACGCGAGGCGGCACTTCGGCGTAGATTTTCCGAGCGACGAGTCCGTCGGCTTCCAATTCGCGAAGCTGGTTCGTCAACATTCGCTGCGAGACGTCCGGCGTGCGACGCTTGAGATCGCTGAAACGTAGCGTTCGGTCGAGGAGCATGAAGAGGATCACGCACTTCCATTTTCCGTCGATCAAGCTGACCGTCGCTTCGATCGAACAACCGGGATTCGCGTCGAAACGGGACCACGAGCGAGTAGCGATGACGGTATCCTTTCATGCACTAGGTGCGGGAACGGTGCGTACTTCTCAATACCCACATGACGCGGTACGGTGTACCCATGTCATCCACGGAACGTTTATCGTTTCGTTCCCGGGCTCGAGCCGTACGTTCGTTCCCGGCTCGAGCCGCAAGAGAGAAGGTCAACGCTTGAACATGGGAATCATCGGATCGGGCGAGATCGTCGGAACGCTCGCGCTCCGCTTTCGCGCCGTCGGTCACGACGTTTCGGTTACAAACCCGCGCGGAACCGCGCTCGCGGAGCTCGCGGAGGAAGCGGGAGCGCACGCCGTGTCCTTGCGACGAGCGGCGCACGAGGACGGGGCCGTCGTCGTGGTTCGCGAGGCGCTCGCCGAGGCCGAGCCGGAACGCACCTCCGAGCGGCGCGCGACGCCGAACGGTCCCGCCGCATTCCACCGGGCCGCATGATGTTCGAGCGTCGTCGTTTTCTCGGCGCCGCCATCGGTGCGACGTTCTTTCCGAGGGCCGCGCTCGCGCGCGAACCCGCGTCCGCATTCGCGCGCATGCACGATCCGGGACCCGAGAACCGCGCGATGGCGAAGCGCGCGGGGGTGTGGGACGTCACCGAAACCGTGTGGGCGTCCCCCGGCGCCCCGCCCGTGACGACGACCGGACTCGTTGCGGAGCGTCGCGCGATCGGCTCGATGCTCCAAGAGATCATGCGCCCCGTCGGCGACCCCTCCGATGCCGCGATCGCGCGGATCGATTACCTGAGTTTCAACCGCGTCGAGGCGCGCTGGGAATACGTGTCGATGGACATGCGCGCGCCCGTCGGAATCATGACCGCGCAGAGTTTCGGCGCCGGCGACGGCCGGACGCTCGACCTCGAATTCCAACCGTTCGCGTTTGTGGGTGCTTCCAAAAACGTCGCCGGGCAGATGTTACGGATGAACGAGGTGATCGCGGGCGACGGCCCGGATCGCGATGAGAAGTTGCAGCACTTCATCATGGCCGACGGTGTCGGAACGATGTGGCTCGCGCATCGTTACGCTTACACGCGTCGCCGGAAATGATCGCCGCCGCGTTCCGTTCGGTCGCGCTCGTATCCGAGAAGCATCACGACTAGACGGTCCACGCGATACATTTCGACAAGCCTTCACGTCGTTCGGACGAACTCCGTCGCGACGTCCGTATCGAGCGATCGCGGCGACGCGACCTTCGCTCGTCCATGAAACGGAGATGAAAACGATTCGGGTCACCATCATTCCGTCGTGCTAGCGGATAAACGACGTACGCGGCGCTACGCGTGTCGAAACGAACGCCGCGCCACGCGGCGATTTGTCCGCAACCGTCTTCTTCATTTAAGGACGTCCCATCGAATGAAATCCGATCTTTTTTCTCCGCAGCGCACGCGGACGCGCCGAACGCGCACCGCGGCGGCCGCGACGATCCTCGTCGCCGTTTCGCTCGCGGCGTGTGGCGGCGGTGGTTCCTCGCCGCCGCCGACTCCGCTACCGTCGCCATCATCGACGCCGACGCCCGTCGCGTCGCCGCCCTCGCTCGCATCGGCCGTCGTCGGCGTCTCGGGCGCGAGCCTGACCGTCAACGGCGTCGCGTACGAACCGCGTAGCGTCGTGATTCGCGGATTCACCGCGCCCGCGGCGTACGAAGCGGCGCACGAACCGGTCGCCGCGGAAGGGCGGACGGTCTACGGACCGACCGAACTCGCGGCCGCGCACGCGTTCGGCGCCGACACGTTACGATTCCTCATCAGCCAACCAGGGCTCGATCCGACGTCGACGATCTACGATCCGAACTATCTCCCGTCGATTCAATCCGCCGTGACGCAAGCCCGACAGAGCGGGTTTCTCGTGGTCCTCGCGATGCAAGACGAGTCGCCGAGCGGCGATCCGAATCCGCATCTGATGCCGATCGCCACGACGCAGAGCGATTGGGACGAACTCGCGCCGATATTCGGTCACGATCGCGGCATCATCTTCGAACTCTACAACGAACCCGGGCTCCCCCAAACCGCCGCGAATTGGCAGATCTGGCTCGACGGCGGCGCGGTCGGCGCCGACACGGCGATCGGTATGCAACCGATGATCGACCATCTCCGCGCCGAATCGGTCCAGAACGTCTTTCTCCTCGACGGTCTGAATTACGCGCAGATGCTCGACGGGCTTCCGCCCGTCACCGATCCGCTCGGCCGACTCGCGTACGGCGTGCATCCGTACTTCGCGGGGCACGCGCCGAACGAGTCGCTGTGGGATCCCGATTTCGGCATTCCGAGTCGATCGGTGCCGGTGTTCGCCGACGAGTGGGCGGCGCAATCGGACACCTCGCTCGGATTCGGCAATTCGAGTTCGTTCCAACCCGCGGTCGATTTCGTGAACTACCTTCGTTCGCACAAGATCGCGCTCGGCGGTGCCGGATTCGACGCGCCGGGCTTCATGGTGCAGGGCGTGCCGGGCTGGACGCCGACGAACTACGATAACTTCTCCAGTACGTCGACGGCGGACGACGCGGGCTTGCTCATCTCGAACGACTTCCTCGCGAACTATTCGCGGCCGCTTACCGATGCGGATGCGGTAACGCACTAAGCCGGACGGACGACCGGATTCGACGCTGCATCATCGCGGCGTCGGATCCGTCATCGGCGTCGCTCTCGTCGGTGCTACGATCGAGGCGGCGGCGAGAAGCCTACGACGTTTCCGCCTTCTCGAAAGACGCGCGACCCGTCTTCGGCGACGAGCGAGAGATCGCGTTTCCGACGTAAGCGGCGGAAACG
>CAZZXB010000046.1:11263-14212 GCA_964658025.1 uncultured Janthinobacterium sp. | reverse complement strand
CGGGACGATCGAGGTGTACGGAGCGACGCGGACCGGTCGGGGTGCATTCGCTGAACGGTACGAGCCAATCGCGCGCGTCGGGGAACCGCGAAGCGATATCGTAGAGTTCGCGTTCCGCGATACCGACCTGGACTTCGTGCCCTTCCCTCCGAAATGCGGCAACGCTCGCGCACATGTCGCGCAGGGCGTCTTCCGCGGCGCGCACCTCGGCGATTTCGATGAGGACGGAAACCGGCCGCGTACCGAGGAGTTCCGCGACCTTCGCGACGACCACGTGTCGGGCGTCGTCGTCGATCGTCCCGTTCAGCGTCACGCACGTCGCGACCGCGGCGCTCGGCTCGCGCCGCGCATCCGGCCGGTCGTTCGGATCGCGTCGCACCGAAACGATCAGCTCTAGACCCACGGTCGACATCGCCCGCAGGGTACGACCGTCGCGACGCGCGCGTCGCCGATCGCGCCCGGGAAGATCTGAAAGAAAGCGTCCAGGATGTGCCCTCCGTTCGGCGTGGCGTCTCCACGAAAGGCCGGGCCCAAACGATCACGCGATCCGTTTCGGCGACTCGTGTCGTTCGGACGGACTCCGTCGCCGCGCGCGAGCGGTCGCACCGACGCGACGTCCGATGGATGCACGAAGCTGAGATGAAACGGTCCGCGTCATCATCGTCGCGTCGTCGCACATGCGCGCGATGCCCGCGGATCGGTAGCGCGATCGATGTCGAGCATCGGACCCTTCGTCGGTAGCATTCGCTTCTTTCGGGGAATCGGGGAACATGCCGAAAGCCGTACGACTCGACGCCTATGGTGGCGTCGACCAGCTTCGAATCGTCGACGTCGCGAAGCCGTCGCCGGGACCGGGTGAGGTGGTCGTTCGCGTCGTCGCCGCCGGGACGAATCCAGGCGAGATCTCGATCCGCGAAGGCCACCTCGCAGATATCTTCCCGATGGACTTCCCGTTCGGTCAGGGCAGCGATTTCGCGGGTCGTGTGGACGCAGTCGGCCCGGACGTTTCGACATTCGTACCGGGCGACGAGGTCCTCGGCTGGGTTCACGACCGGAGCGCGCAAGCGGAGTACGTTTGTGCCGAAGCCGCGTCGCTCGTCGAGAAACCGGCTGCGCTCGATTGGTACCGTGCGGGGAGCCTATTCGTCGCCGGAACCACGGCGTTCGCCGCCGTCCGCGCCGTCTCGCTCGAAGCGAACGACGTCGTCGCGATTAGCGGCGCGGCGGGTGGCGTCGGTTCGATCGCGGTTCAACTCGCGCGGCGCTCCGGCGCGCGCGTGCTCGGCATCGCGAGCGACGCGAATGCCGACTTCTTCCGCTCCGTCGGCGTCGAGCACGTCGCGTACGGCGACGGGCTGGAAGATCGGCTCCGCAAGGCGGCACCGAACGGCATCGACGCGTTCGTCGATCTCTTCGGCGAAGGGTACGTCGATCTCGCGCTCCGCCTGGGCATCGACAAAGAACGGATCGACACGATCATCGATTTCCCCGCCGTCGAAAAGCATCATGTGAAAGGCGAAGGCTCGGCCCAAGCCGGGAGCGCCGACACGCTCGCGTACCTCGCGGATCTCGTCGCATGGGGCGAGATCGTCATGCCGATCGCGGCGATCTATCCGTTCGCGTCGCTGCACGATGCGTACGAAGATCTCGCCAAGCGCAAGACTCACGGGAAGATCGTCCTCGCGATCGCGCCGGAGGTGGCCGCGCGACCGCACGGAGGTGGTTCCGCTCCGCGTTGAGGACGGCACGTTCCGCGAACGATCGGCGGCTTCCCGATCGCAAAGGACGGCGTCCGAGGTTATCCGCGAGCGTCGCGACGCGCCCGCGACCGAATCGTTCCGTCTCGCGCGCTACGACGTTTCCCTGATCGGAGCTCCGTGCTCGTGTCGGGGCTCGCGATCGCGCGGTCGATCGACGGAGACGGCACAGTAGAGGTCGTTACGATGCGGATCGCAATTCGCGCATTCGAACTGAATCGTCGTATGCGCGATTCGATAACGAACCGCCAAGACGGCATTGATCGCTTCGAGAAGTGCGTCGCATTCGCTCAGGACGAGATCTCCCTCGATCCGCAGGTGAGCGGAGAGCGAACGCATCCCGCCCGCGATCGACCACACGTGAAGGTCGTGGATGTCGCTCACGCCCGGAACGCACGCGATGTCGTCGACGAGTCGGGCCATGTCGACGTCTTTCGGCGTCGATTCCATCAGGATGTCGATCGTCTCGCGCATCACGTCCCACGCACTTTTCGCGACGAGGACCGCGATCGCGAGCGAGATGACGGCATCCGCCGCGTACCAACGCGCGAGCGAGATCGCGAGACCCGCAACGATGACGCCGACGGAAGCGGCGACGTCTCCGAAAACGTGGAGCATCGCGGCGCGCACGTTCAGGTTGGTTTCGCTACTGTCGCGCAGACCGAGTCCGATGAAGAGATTGATCGCGATGCCGATCGTCGCCGAAACGAACATCAGCGTCGGGGCGACCGCCGGCGGATCGTGTATCCGTCGAATCGCCTCGTATCCGATGAAAACCACGATGAGCACGAGCGCGAGAGCGTTCAGCAATGCGGCGAGGATGCCCGTTCGATGGTAGCCGTAGGTCTTGCGTGCGTCGGCGGGGCGCTGTGCCTGGACGGTCGCGAACCACGCGAGACCGAGCGCGACGACGTCGGTCAGGACGTGCCCGGCATCCGCGAGCAGTGCGAGCGAATGCGAGAGCAGACCGCCCGCGAGTTCGCTCCCGAGGATGACGAACGAGAGCACGAATGCGGTCCGAAGCTTTCCGCCCGCAGACGAGGGATGGTCGTGACCGGCACTCACGCGCGCGTAGCCTCCAGGCTACGTTCTTCCGAGATTCGGTTTCCGGATTCCGTTCGCGGAACCGACGCGAGGTGCGGCATCACGACACGATAACCCAACCGGAGGCGGAGACGTTCCACGGGCGCCG
>CAZZXB010000046.1:0-11163 GCA_964658025.1 uncultured Janthinobacterium sp. | reverse complement strand
CGCTCCGACCGCGTTAGGCGAGGTCGAAGCGATCGAGGTTCATCACCTTCGTCCACGCGGCGACGAAGTCGCGCGCGAACTTCTCTTGCGCGTCCGATGCGGCGTAGACTTCGGAGATCGCGCGAAGCTGCGAGTTCGAACCGAACACGAGATCGACGCGCGAGCCCTTCCATTTCGACTCGCCCGTCGCGCGGTCGCTACCGACGAACTCGTCTTCCGCTTCCGAGACGGCTTTCCACGTGGTGCCCATATCGAGGAGGTTCACGAAGAAGTCGTTCGTCAACGCGCCGCGACGCTTCGTGAATACGCCGTTCTGCGAGTCGCCCGCGTTCGCGCCGAGCACGCGCAAGCCGCCGACGAGTACCGTCATCTCGGGAGCGGAGAGCGTGAGGAGTTGCGCCCGATCGACGAGCATCGCTTCCGCCGAGACGCTGTAGACGGCCTTGAGGTAATTGCGGAATCCGTCCGCCTGCGGCTCCATCACCGAGAACGAATGGACGTCGGTTTCTTCCTGCGTGGCGTCCGTACGACCCGGCGTGAACGGAACCGTCACGTCGTGACCCGCGCTCTTCGCGGCCGCTTCGACGGCGGCGCAACCGCCGAGCACGATGAGATCGGCGAGCGAGATCTGCTTGCCGCCCGGTTGCGCCTCGTTGAACGCTTTTTGGATCGCTTCGAGTTTCGGGATGACGTCCGCGACGTGCGACTCCCGGTTGACGTCCCAATCTTTTTGCGGTGCGAGACGGACGCGCGCGCCGTTCGCGCCGCCGCGTTTATCGGAGCCCCGGAAGGTCGCGGCCGACGCCCACGCCGTCGACACGAGTTCCGAAATCGATAATCCCGACGCGAGGATCTTCTCCTTGAGCGCGGCGACGTCGGATTCTTCGACGAGCGGATGCGTCACCGCGGGGAGCGGATCTTGCCAGAGCAAGACTTCGTCGGGGACGAGCGGCCCGAGGTAGAGCGCGCGCGGACCCATGTCGCGGTGCGTCAGTTTGTACCACGCGCGCGCGAAGGCGTCGGCGAACTCCGCCGGATTTTCGTGGAAGCGCCGCGAGATCGGCTCGTAGATCGGATCCATGCGAAGCGCGAGATCCGACGTCAGCATCATCGGGGCGTGCGTCTTCGTGGCGACGTGGGCGTCGGGGACGATGCCCTGGCCTTCGCCGTTTTTCGGCGTCCACTGCTTCGCGCCGGCCGGGCTCTGCGTGAGCTCCCAATCGTATTTGAAGAGGTGGTCGAAGTAATCGTTCGTCCACGTCGTGGGCTTCGTCGTCCACGCGCCTTCGAGACCGCTCGTGATCGTGTGTTCCGCGTTTCCCGTGCCGAGCGTGTTTTTCCAGCCGAGGCCTTGCTCTTCCATGCTCGCGCCCTCGGGTTCGGGACCGACGTAGTCGGCCGGATTCGCGGCGCCGTGCACCTTCCCGAAGGTGTGACCGCCCGCGATGAGGGCGACCGTCTCTTCGTCGTTCATCGCCATGCGACCGAACGTCTCGCGGATGTCGCGCGCGGAACCGAGCGGGTCGGGAACGCCTTCCGGGCCCTCCGGATTGACGTAGATCAAGCCCATCTGCACGGCCGCGAGCGGCTGTTCGAGATCGCGCTCGCCGCTGTAGCGTTTGTCACCGCCGAGCCACGTCTCTTCACCGCCCCAATACACGTCGTCTTCGGGTTCGAAAATGTCCTCGCGTCCGCCGCCGAAGCCGAAGGTCTTGAAGCCCATCGACTCGAGCGCGCAGTTTCCGGTCAGGACGAGCAGGTCGGCCCAAGAAAGTTTACTACCGTACTTTGCTTTGATCGGCCAGAGGAGCCGACGCGCCTTATCGAGGTTCGCGTTATCGGGCCAGCTGTTGAGCGGCGCGAAACGTTGCGAACCCGAGCCCGCGCCGCCGCGGCCGTCCGCGGTGCGATAGGTTCCTGCGGCGTGCCACGCCATGCGGATGAAGAACGGACCGTAGTGACCGTAGTCCGCCGGCCACCAGGGCTGCGAATCGGTCATCAGCGCGATGAGGTCGGCCTTCACGGCTTCCAGATCGAGCTTCTTGAATTCCTCGGCGTAATCGAACGACTCGCCCATCGGATTCGCCGAGGGGGGGTTCTGATGCAACACCTTGAGGTTGAGCTGGTTCGGCCACCAGTCTTTGTTGGTCATGAGTCCGACCGGCAAGTGGGTGCCCTTCGGCGATCCGTGCGGGACCGGGCATTCTCCGCTATTCTGAAGATCGGCTTCGATCATATGTCTCTCCTGAACGATGGCTACGCTACGTGTCCCACGCTATTAGGGATATCGAAACGTTAGCACGTCCGGCTCGGCAAGTAAAATCGATTTATCTGAAGGATTCGTATGGATTTTCCGATGAATCGAGCATCGTGTATCCGAGTTCGGTTTCGTCGCTCTCGCTCCGCGATCTCGAATACGCGGTCGCCGTCGCGCGGGAGCATCATTTCGGGCGCGCCGCGGAATCGTGCGGCGTGAGCCAGGCGGCGCTGAGCGAACAGGTGCGCAAACTCGAATCGATCCTCGGCGTCCCGCTGTTCGAACGCACGACGCGGAAAGTCGAACCGACCGTGCGCGGGCGCGCCATTCTCGAACGTGCCGAGACCCTACTCGGCGACGCGCGACGCCTCCTCGACGACGCGCGTCGGAGTTCCGAGCCGCTGTCGGGCGAGTTACGCCTCGGCGTCATCTCGACGCTCGGGCCGTACTACATGCCCTCCGTCATCGCGCTCGGCCGCGAGCGCTTTCCGCGGCTCGCGCTCCGGTTGCTCGAAGCGACGACGGACGAACTGCTCGCCGGGTTGCGCCACGGCAAGCTCGACGCGATCTTCGTCGCGCTGCCCGTGCCGATGGACGGTCTCGTCGCCGAACCGCTCTTCTTCGAGCCGTTCCGGCTCGCGTGTCCGAGCGATCACGAACTGGCGCGCCGGGATCGCGTGCGCATGGACGACGTCGAGCGCGGCCAGATCTTGTTGATGGAGGACGGCCACTGCCTGCGCGATCAGACGATATCGCTCTGCGATCCGCGCCAACTCCCGAACCCCGGCCGCTACGCGAGCTCGCTCGAGATGTTGCGCCACATGATCGCGGCGGGCGAAGGCATCTCGATCATCCCGTTACTCGCCGCCGCGGAGCACACGACGATCCACGGGATGATCGCCTATCGCGAACTCGACGCGAATGATGCCGGGCGCACGATCGCGCTCGTCTGGCGCGCGACCGAAACGCGCGCGCACGATCTCCGCGAGATCGCGAGGATCATGCGCGAACGGTTACCGACCGGCGTTCGAATTCCGAACGAAGCGGAAGCCGATCCGTAACGACGCGCCGTTCGCGAACGCCGTGCGTGGAACGCGCGATCGTCGGCCGCCGAGCCGGACGATAAACGGGGGCGTCCAGAAAAATCCTTCGTCGTGCGATCGACCGAAGGAGTCGCGCGTGAGCGTGCGGCGATCGTCGGCCCGATGAAGGTGTATTGTTATCCGGTCGACCGCAACAGCACGTACGTGCCCTTGCTGTTCGAAGGGATCGAAGACCGATACGAACGCGTCTACCTCGAGGACGGAACGCTCCGCGACGCCGTCGACGATCTCGATGCCGGCACGACGGTCATCGTCCACGTCCACTGGGAAGAATTCGTCCTGAAGGCGTGCCGTTCCGATGCCGAAGCCGACGCGGCATCGACGGCGTTCGTCGCCGAGATCGCGAGCATTCACGAACGTCGCGGCGCGATCGTGTGGACCGTTCACAACGAACTCCCGCACGAGATCCCCTATCACCGACAATTCCTCGCGATGCGCGACGCGCTCGCGCGCCGTGCCGATCGTATCCTCTTGCACGACCGCGCGTCGCGCGACACGCTCGCCGCCCAAGTAACGCTCGACGAATCGCGCGTCCGCTTCTTGCCCCATCCCTCGTATCTCGGACGCTTCGAGGACGAGGCGACGCTCCGCGCCGGCATGCGCGAGCCCGCGCGCGATCGCCGGATCCAAGCGTTCGGCTGGATCCGAATCCAAAAAGGTCTCGGTCCGATGATCGGGATGTTGCCGGAAGCGTACCTGCGGTCGCGCGATGCGTACGTGCGGATCAGCGGACGCGGCGTCGAGGCCGCGGCGGTCATCGCCGAACAGGCGGACCGGCTCGACGTGCATTGGGATCTCCGCCACGTCCCCGATGCCGAGATTCCGGGCTTGCTGCGGTCGGCGGCGTGCGTCGTGTTGCCGTACGAGCGCGTCCTCACCTCGGGCGTCGCGTCGCTCGCGATGAGCGTCGGAGCGATGATCGTCGCGGTCGACGTACCGCAGCTCCGCGAACGCTTGCCCGAGGCGAGCCGGCGTTACTTGTATCCGCGCGGCGATGCCGAGGCGTTTCGCCGAATCGTCGACGACGTGCTCGCGCTCGCGCCGGACGAGCGTCGCGCGATCCTCGAAGCGAATCTCGCGGTCGCGCGCGATCTGCGCCCGAGCGCGATCGCGGCGCGTTTGGACGCGATCTACCGCGAGGTCGTGGAAGCGAACGCCACGTCGCCGCGGCGCGATCTCCCGTCTTAGGGATCGACGACCTCGTACGGACCTGCCATCGCGCGAGTCCGAGCGTGCGGGTTCGCGCGGAAGTGCGGAAGCGCGGCCGATCCCCCGGACGTCGGCCGTGGAACCGTCCCGTGAGGTTCGGCGTCGAAGGGACGCAAAACGCGCCGACCCCAACGTTTGCACGTACGGTCGGCGGGAACACTCAGGCACCAGCTCAACGGTCGTTCGCCGGCAACGCTCGCTCCGTGACGCCTGCTTATGGAGTCCACACATGCCCACGACCGTCTCGGCGATTGCAACGTTCTTGGAGCGGCCTCGCTCGAACTTTTGCGAAGCCGACCTCGACGACGCGCTCGGCGAACTCCTCGGGGGCGAAGACTTCAAGGCGTTCGTCTGCGTCGTCGCGGAGGCGGACGTGTTCTCGAGCGCATTCGGTCGAGATTTTTCCGAAGCCGGCGCCGTCGCCGCGATCGCTCCGGCCCGGATGCTCCGCGGTTCGTTGAACCTTCCGCTACGCCGCTTCTTCGCGCTCTTGGCCCAGCTCTTCGACGCCTTCGAACGCGCCGAACCGCTCTCGCGTACGCGATCCGCGTGGGCGATATTCGCCGACCGCGTCAACGCGTCGAGGCGATTCGGCGACATCAAGCTCGTCGCGTATCTCCGCGCGCTCCCCGACGCGACGATGCGCGATTTCTATACGACCTTCGCCGCGCGCTTGCAAGACGATCTCCCGCAAGCGATCTATCCGACGTCCGATTACCGCGAGTCCGGCGGCTCCGTCACGAGCACGCCCGACGATCAGACGATCGAAGCGGTCATGCACGTGAGCACGTTCTCCACGATCAAGATCGTCGACAACGCCCTCGACGTCGACCGGACGACCCTGCGCGATATCTACAAGTCGCTCGGACGTTGCGTCTGTCTCGTCGACGAGAACGTCGAATCGCTCTACGGCGAGCGGATCGCGTTCTATTTCGCGTACTACAATATCCCGCTCGTCAAACGCGTCTATCGCGCGAACGAATCCGACAAGACGATCGCGACCGTGGAGCGGATGCTCGGCGACTTCAAGGCGATCGGCGTCTCGCGCAACGAGCCCGTGCTCGTCGTCGGCGGCGGCGTGCTCGCCGACACGGGCGGCCTCGCGTGCGCGCTCTACGGCCGCAACACGCCCTACGTGATGCTCGCCACCTCGATCGTGACGGCGATCGATGCGGGTCCGTCGCCGCGCACGTGTTGCGACGGCTTCGGCTACAAGAATCTGCTCGGCGCCTATCATCCGCCGGTCGTTTCGATCACCGACCGTTTCTTCTTCAAGACCCTGCGCGACGGATGGTTACGGCACGGCATCGCCGAGATCGTCAAGATGAGCATCGTGAAAGATGCCGCGCTCTTCGCCGACCTCGAAGCGGGTCGCGATCGACTCATCGCAACGCGGTTCGGAACGATCGACTGCGAGCCCGGCGACCCGATCCAGCGACTCTCGCAGAAGATCCTCGGCGGCGCGCTCCGCTCGTACGTCGCCGCGGAATACGACAACCTCTACGAGACGCATCAGTGCCGGCCGCACGCCTACGGTCACACGTGGTCGCCGGGCTTCGAGATCGAGGCCGGACTCTTGCACGGACACGCCGTCTCGATCTGCATGGGATTCGGCGCGTACCTGAGCCGACGGCTCGGCTGGATCGACGAAGCGTCGTTCCGGCGGATCCTCGCGCTCCTCGACGGCTACGGATTGAGCCTCTGGCACGATATCCTCGATCGCAAAGAGACGATCTGGAAGAGCCAGCAGACCGTCGTGCAAAAGCGCGGCAACAATCTCGTCGCGCCGCTTCCGAACGGCCCCATCGGAAACTGCGGCTATCTCAACGAGCTCTCGCGTCACGACCTCTTCACGGCGCTCGACGAATACAAGGCCGTCTGCGCGGGATATCCCCGCGCGGGACTCGGGATCGACGCCTACTGTCACGACGTCGGGCTCGAACATCCCGCAATCGTCCTGCCCGCGCTCGCCGCTACCTAACGCTCGCTCCTCCGAAAGAAGCGCTCCCATGCCGAAGACCGCATTATTATTTGGCTCGATCGGATCCGTCGTCGAGACCTCCGAGATCCAGCGTCGCGCCTACAATCGCGCCTTACAGGAAGCCGGCGTCAATTGGGTTTGGGATCGCGAGACGTACGCCGAGCTGCTCGAGCAAGCGGGCGGCAAGGAACGGCTCGCGATGCTCGCCTCCGCGACGGGTGCGAATCTCTCGCCGGAGCAGATCGACGCGATCCACGCACGCAAGACCGAACTCGCGTGCGAAGAACTCGTGCGAACCAAAGTGAGCCTGCGCCCGGGCGTCGCCGATCTGATCGAGCTCGGCAAGAAACGCGGGATGAAGCTCGCCTTCGTGACCACGACCTATCGCCCGAACGTCGATGCGATTTTCGAGGCCGCCTGCGCCGAACTCTCGCCCGATACGTTCGACTACGTCGTAGCGCGGACCGACGTCGAGCATGGCAAGCCCGCACCCGACGCCTATCTTCTGGCACTGAAGCATCTGGGCGTCGCACCGTCGGACGCGCTCGCGATCGAAGATACCGCGAACAGCGTGATGTCGGCGAAGCGCGCCGGCGTCGCGGTCGTCGCGACGCCGGGAGAGCTCTCGGCGGGGCAAGATTTTTGGCAAGCCGACGCCGTCGTCGACGCGCTCGCGACGTCCGGTGCGATCGACGAACGCGTTCTCGCGCTCCTCAACTGACGATGTCGACCGCTCCGCTCGAACCGTTCGGAACGGAGGTGACGGGCGTCGACCTCGCCGCGTCGACCGCATCGCCCGCGGACGATCTCGTCCGGCTCATCAGCGCGGCGCGCGTCGTCGTCTTCCGCGATCAGCGGATCGACGACGCGGGGCTCGTGCGCTTTCTCCGTCGTCTCGGCGCGCTCGCGTTCACCGACGGCGAGACGCCCGTCGCGGGCGCACCCGATCTCAACGTCGTGTCGAACGTCGGTCGCGCGACGCCGCCGCGGAGCGTCTTCCACACCGACACGAGCTACGTCCGCGAGCCGCCGTCGTTCACCGCACTACGGCCGGTTTCGTTACCCGCGCGAGGCGGCGCGACGCTGTTCAGCGATCAGGTCGCCGTCGCGGACGGACTTCCGCCCGAAGCCCGGGCGTGGTTACGCGGGCGGACCGTGTTGCACGGCGGCGGCGCGGGCGGCCAACGCGTCGAGCACCGGCATCCGCTGTTCCGACGCCATCCGGTAACGGACGAAGTCGCGCTCTACCTCTCCACGCCCGAGCGTTGCACGCAGCTCAGCGACGCGGACGAACGGACGAGCGCGCGCGTCATCGGCGCGCTCTATCGGCGCAGCATCCGCGCGTCGGCACTCTACCGACACGAATGGCGCGACGGCGACGTGCTCGTCTGGGACAATCGCGTGACGATGCATCGCGCCGACCACGACGACGTCGCGGGCGATCGCGTGCTCCATCGCGGCATCGTGCGCGGCGAGGTTCCGATCGGTGCATGAGGTGACGCTCCGCCCGGTCACGCCGATGGGCATCCTCGTCGAACGACTCGGCGCGATCCGAGAGCTCGCCGAGAGCGCGACGATCGATCCGGAGCTACGGGCGATGATCGCGGACGCGGAACGGCTCGCGCGTGGGCTCGACCCGTATCTCGAAGCGTGCACGACGCCCGAGTCGGCGGCGCTTCGCGATCTCACGCTCGCGACGCAGCGTGAGGACTGGAAACGCCGTTACTCGACGGGCGCCACGACCGTGCGACTCGAGGGCGAGATGCTCTCGGGCCACGTCGAGGGACAATTTCTCAAGACGCTCGTCCACGCGATGTGCGCGACGCGCGTGCTCGAGATCGGATGCTTCACGGGATACTCGGCGCTCGCGATGGCCGAAGCGTTGCCCGAACACGGCAAGCTCCTGGCATGCGAACTCGATCCGTACGCGGCCGCGTTCGCGCGGCGTGCGTTCGACGCGTCGTCGCACGGCGGCAAGATCGATATCGAGATCGGGGCCGCGGAGGACGCGATGCGTCGGCTCGCGGAGCGCGGCGAGGCGTTCGATCTCATCTTCATCGACGCGGACAAGGGTAAGTACGCGACCTATCTCGACCTCGCGCTCGAAGGCGGACTGCTCGCACGGAACGGGCTCGTCTGCGTCGATAACACGCTGATGCAGGGGCAGCCGTATCTCGATAGCGAGCCGACGCCGAACGGTCGGGCGATCGCCGCGTTCAATCGTTTCGTGCGCGACGACGCGCGCGTCGAGCACGTGATGCTGCCCCTGCGCGACGGCCTGACGCTCATCCGCCGAACGTAATGCCGTCACGCACGCGCGCGCGTTCCGTCGCGGTCGTCGTCAAGGATCTCGCGATGCTGGCCGGGCTCGTCCTCGCGTTGCCGTTCAATCTCACGCTCGTGTCGATCGCGCTCGCGTGCGATTTCGTCGCGAGGCGTCCGGATCGCGGATCGATCGAATCGCGACGTCTCGAACGAGATTCGGACCGGCCCTCGGCGAGACCGCAGCGACCCGAGCACGGTCCGGATCGACCGTCCGCGATCGAGCGATTTTCCGAGCGCAAGACGATCCTCATCAGCGGCGGCAAGATGACGAAAGCGCTACAGCTCGCACGTTCGTTCCATCGTGCGGGCCATCGCGTGATCCTCGCCGAGAGCGCTCGATATCGATTCACGGGACACCGTTTCTCGCGAGCGGTCGATCGTTTCTACACGATCCCGAAGCCCGATGCGCCGACGTATGCGGACGCGCTCCTCGCGATCGTGGAACGCGAGGGCGTCGATTGCTACGTGCCGGTGTGCAGTCCCGTCGCGAGTTACTACGACTCGCTCGCGATCCCGACGTTGTCGTCGCACTGCGAGGTGCTCCACGTCGACCCGGCGCGGATCGCGCGCCTCGACGATAAGTTCCAGTTCGCGCGGGCGGCCGAAACGCTCGGCCTGGCGGTGCCGAAGTCGTTCCTGATCACCGATCCGGAAGACGTCGCCCGCTTCGACTTCTCGCGAGAACGACGGAGCTATATTCTCAAGAGCATCGCGTACGATTCGGTCCGGCGGCTCGATCTCACGCGATTGCCCGCGGAGACCGCGGAAGCGACGGCGACGTTCGCGCGTTCGTTGCCGATCTCGGCCGAGAATCCGTGGATCATGCAAGAGTTCATCCCGGGCCGAGAATACTGCACCCACGGCACGTTCCGCGACGGCGAAGTGCGCGTTCACTGCTGCTGCGAATCCTCGGCCTTTCAGATCAATTACGAGAACCTCGACAAACCCGAGATCGAGGCGTGGGTCCGAGCCTTCGCGGCGGGCGAAAACATCACGGGACAGGCCTCGTTCGACTTCATCGAAGCCGACGACGACGGCAAGATCTACGCGATCGAATGTAACCCGCGGACCCACTCCGCCATCACGATGTTCGGCGACGATCCGCGCGTGTCGCCCGCCTACCTCGATCGCACGCCGCTCGACGCGCCGGTGAGCCCGCTGCCGTCGAGCCGCCCGACGTATTGGATCTATCACGAAGTCTGGCGGTTGTTCGCGCAGCTGCGCGCGCCGCAGACGATCCTGCCCCGCTTGAAGACGATCGCTCGCGGACGCGATGCCGTTTTCGACTGGCACGATCCGTTGCCGTTCCTCATGCTCCATCACCTCCAGATCCCGCTGTTACTGATCCGCGATCTTCGCGAGCGTCGCGGCTGGATGCGGATCGATTTCAACATCGGCAAGCTCGTGCAGGCGGGAGGCGACTGACGCGATGGCCGTCCGCATCCTCCACCTCGTCGGTTCCCCGACGAACGACTTTTTCGCCGACCTCTCGCTCGTCTACGCACGCGGTTGCATCGCGGCGCTCGACGATCGCGAACGGTATGCGTTCGTCAACGCCGTCGTCGTGCCGGGCGGAATGTGGTGCTTTCCGAGTTCGCTCGATGCCGATGCGATCGCCGCGGCCGAGCGTATCGATCTTCCGACGGCGCTTGCGAGAATCGTTGCCGAGCGCATCGATATCGGATTGCCGCAGATGTTCTGCCCGGCCGGAATGACCCACTATCGCGCGATCTTCGACCTGCTCGACCTACCGTATCTCGGCAATCGGCCGATGCAGATGGCGCTCGCCGCCGACAAGGCGAAAACCCGAGCGATCGTCGCGGCGGAGGGCGTCGACGTTCCGGCCGGCGAGGTCTTGCGCCGGGGCGACGTGCCGCGTCTCGCGCCGCCCGTGGTCGTGAAACCGACGACGTCGGACAACTCCGACGGCGTTTCGTACGTCACGTCGCACGCGCAGTACGCGGACGCGCTGGCCGCGGCGTTCGCCTATTCGGAGACGGTGCTCGTCGAGCGTTACGTCGAGCTCGGACGCGAGGTGCGCTGCGGCATCCTCGCGCGAGACGGCGAGCTCGTCCCTCTGCCGCTCGAAGAGTATTACGTCGACCCGGTCGATCGACCGGTCCGAACCCGCATCCATAAACTCACCCGCGACGGCGACGGACTCGCGCTTGCGGCGAAAACGTCGACGCAGTCGTGGATCGTCCCCATCGACGATCCGATCGTGGCGGCGGTCTGGGCGGCGGCGCGACGATGCCACGCGGCCCTGGGCTGCGAGCAATACGGCCTCT
>CAZZXB010000045.1:0-20862 GCA_964658025.1 uncultured Janthinobacterium sp. | reverse complement strand
AGGCGACGGCGTCCCGCAATTGCACGCGGCCCGGGAGACCGCGCTCCGCTAACCGTTAGCGACGCTACCGAACGTCGATGTCCATCATGTCGTCGAAGAACGTGATGCCGTTCGGCGCAAAACGTTCGACGCCGCTCCGAAAAACGAAGACGTTGTCGGCGTACGTCAAGACGATGAGCGGCACATCATCGCTGACCTTCTGGGCGATGGATGCGAGATCGCTTTGCTGTCGTTCGGTATCGTAGGTCGACTCGTAATCTCTCATCAATGCATCGAGCCCCGCGTCGCAATATCGCGTAAGATTGAGGCCGTTTGGTGGAATGCGGTCGCAGGCGAAGATCAACGACGGATAGACGAACGGGAAATTCTGGATCGAATAGATCGTCGCGTCGAAACGGCCTCCGAACACGACGCCTGTTTGGGGTTGATAAAAGAACTTGGGATCGAACGTCTTGGTTTGGAGCGATACGCCGAGCTCCGTCCACCAGGCTCGAATTAGCTCGACGTACTGCGGGTAGGCGCCCGCGACCGTATCGAGATCGATTTCGAGCGGCGCGCCGTTTTTTCGGCGTATACCGTCGGGGCCGAGAGTCCATCCGTCACGCGCGAGCATCGCCTCGGCGCGCGCGATGTCGAATCTGGGAAGCGCGATTTTCCGATAGCTTACGTAGCCGGACGGCACGAAGCTCTGCTGCGCGGTTCCCAGCCCGCCGTCGACCTTCCGGACCAACTCGTCGCGATCGACGGCGAGTTGCAAGGCGCGGCGCACGATCGTATCGCGCAAGATCGACGTCGACGTGTTGAAGGCCAGTGTTACGAATCGATAACTCGGCCGACGCACGACCGTCGCATCGGGAATCGTCCGCGCTCGCGCGACGTCGACTGGTTTGACGTTCATGAGGAGGTCGACGTCGCCCGCGGCGAGGCGCGTGAGCGCCGTCCCGGCGTCCGCCACGATCTCAAAGTCGATCCGCCTGAGTTTCGGCATCCCACGAAAATACGTGGGATTCGCCTCCATCCGAATCGCTTCTCCGCGCCGCCAAGAGACGTATCGAAACGGCCCGATTCCGATCGGCAGCGCATTGTACGGTGCTGTGTTGATCGTCGGCTGCGAATCGAGTGCGTGACGGGGTAAGATGCACGGATTGCCCGGCGGACTTCCGAAAAATCGCGGAAGGAATGCGGCGTACGGTTTCTTGAGCCGGAAGACGCTCGTATAGCGATCCGGCGTTTGGACGCGATCGATCGAATCGAATCCGTCCCGCGAAACAACGTTATTCGCCGGATTGCGGATCGTCGCGACTGTGAACGCGACATCGTATGCGTCGAACGGCGCGCCGTCGGACCAGACCGCGTCGCGGCGCAGGTGCCAGGTGATCGTCTTGCCGTCGGCTGAGATCCCGCCGTTGCGCTTCGTCGGTATCTCCGTTGCGAGTTCCGGGATCGGTCGATTCGATCGATCGTAGCGCACGAGGTACGCCATGGTGAGTTGCGATAACAGGCCAACGGTC
The DNA here is from genome assembly GCA_964658025.1 of uncultured Janthinobacterium sp. GTDB lineage: Bacteria > Vulcanimicrobiota > Vulcanimicrobiia > Vulcanimicrobiales > Vulcanimicrobiaceae > CAZZXB01. The sequence continues at coordinate 19,351 of CAZZXB010000045.1, read as the reverse complement.
GTCTCCGCGCTCAGCACGGGATCGAGCGTCGTGATGTCGTCGGAGTTTGCAAATCGCAGTTCGTGCGGAGTGCTCGCACCGCAATCGCACGAGCAGGCGAAGAAGACGACGATCGCCATCGCGACGATGCGGAACATCATGACATTCCTTCGCGCAGCATTGTCCTATAGCGCTCGACGTCGATGATGCCGAGTTCCAAGGCGCGCTCTCGGTCGCGTTCGGGCAGGCTTTCCACAACTTCGTTAATTCGTTTCCACGCGGGGAACGGTGCGTCGCCCGACTCGTCGGGAATGTATGCGGACGACTCGACCCGGCGCATCGGGTGGACGTATCGAGCGCAATTCGAAAAGACGGCGGTCGGCACGATCCGGATCACGCAAACGGCTCCCGGATAATGGCTCTTGGACGGGCCGTCGTCGATCGTCGCGTTGCCCTGCACGCGCAAACGCTGGGGCACCTCGAAATCGACGAACAGCAGGCCCACGTTCGGACGTTCCGTGATGTTTCCGATCGACAAGCACATGCCGTTTCCATCGTAACTTGGAAAGACGACCTCGCCTCGATCGACCGTCGCGAATCCGGTCGCTCCGCCCTTGTACGAGACGGTTGGCATACCCGCGTCGTCGACCGTCGACAAGAAAAGCATGTCGCGTCGCGCGATAAAGGCGGCATCTTCGTCCGACAAGGACGGGCGAACGAGTTTGTGCCCGAGCGTCCGCGCGAGTGCTTCGGTGCCGTATCGATGTTGTGCGGCACGTTGACCCGCCGAGTACGAAAAGGTCGCCCGCTTGTCGCTCTTCGACGGTGAGACGACGCCGTCGAGTTTGTCGAAGCACGTCGCCCAACCGAGTCGATACGCACGGGGCGAAACGTCTGGCTCGACCAACGCGTGCTCGAGTCGAAGTTCGGCGCTCTCCGCATCGATCGGTCGGAAGCGTACGCAGAGGACCGAATTGCCGTGCGCCAGCGCCTCGGCGGGGCCTTCGTATCGCCAGGTCATCGCGATCAACGCGCGCGCAACGATCGCCGTATAGACGCCGGAAAACGCACTTCGCACGCCGTTTGCGTCGAGCATGTCGAGCCGGAACGCGCCGCCGACACGAACGTCGGCTACGACCGAAACGACGCGGTTCGAGCCAGGTGCGAGCCAACGCTCGAGCGACGAAGGATCGATCCAGGCGCGATACAAGGCGTCGACCGATGTCTTAAATACGCGCGTGATCGCGACGGTCGGCGCATCGGCACTCACGCTAGCGACGTTCCGTCGAGGAGGCGTTCGAGTGCGTCCATCCGCTCGTGCCAAAAGGCGGCGTATGCCGCTAACCAATTGCTCGCGCGGGCTAACTGCGCCGCATCGACGCGACAGTAATGCTGCCGCCCTCGGACTTCCCTTCGGACGAGTCCCGCGATCTCTAAAACGCGCACGTGCTTAGATGCGGCGGCGAACGACATTTCGTAGGGCCGCGCCAGTTCGCCGATCGGTGCTTCGCCCAAGGCGAGAGATTCGAGCATTCCGCGGCGCGTCGGATCTGCGAGCGCGCCGAAGATGCGATCGAGGTCGGACGATTCTCGTTCAACCATTTGGTTTAATATAGCGCCGTCGGCGAAACTTTGCAAGACGACATTCCATAAACGGCCCCGAATCGAGAGCGGCGACTTCAATCGGCGACTGGCGACGCCGGACGGTAGCTCGCGAAGTTCCAGGCGTAACCCTCGGGATCGCGCGCGACGTAGCCGAGCGCGCCGTACTCCGTCGTCGCGAGCGCCGCAAGGATTTCGGCACCGGCCGCGCGAGCGCGTTCGTAATGCGCCTCGACGTCGGGGACGTAGGCGGCGAGCGCGAGGGTCGACGCGCCGAGATCGCGCGGCGAGACGACGTCGGGATCGTCGTCGCGACGCGTCGCGAGCATGACGATGCTCGAACCGAGCGAGACGTCGGCGCGAGCGATCGTATCACCCGGACCGATTACGACCGAGCGCTCGCGAAAGCCGAAGGTCTCGCATAACCATGCGCGTGCGGCACGCGCGTCAGCATACGCGAGCGAGGCGTAGAGTCGCGTCGGACCGGAGCGGGCGAGATCGTTTTCGCCGTTCCCGATCTGCGGGCGATCGGTACCGAAACGCCAGAGCCGCCCTTCGGGATCGCGCGCCGAGAAGTCGAGCGAACCGTCGTCGGTCGAAGCGAGGTCGCTCACGATCTGCGCGCCCGAAGCGTTGGCGCTCGCGTAGATCGCCGCGACGTCGGGCGTACCGACGTAGCAGTTGCCCGTGTTCGCTCCGTCGAGGTCGTACGGCGAACGATCGGTCGCGTTCGCATAGCCGAGCATCAAGATCTCGCTTCCGACGCGCATCTCGACGTGCGCGAGCGAACCTTCGTCGTCGCGCACGACGAGATGCTCCTCGAAGCGAAATGCGGACCTCAGGAACGCGACCGCGACGTTGGGATCGAGATACCGCACGCACGGAAAGACGTCGGGGACGAACGCGTTATCGCGTCCCGTCATTGCGAACGCACGACGGGTCGACGAGCGATCGCCTTCGGTGAAATCACGGAAGCTCTGAAATCGGCGTGCCGAGCAGCTCGAACTCGGCCCGCGCGTCGGGACGTGCTTCGCGATACGCGACGAGTCGATCGCCGTCGGCTCGGATCCCTTCGCGCTGGAGGCGACGCGGCTCGGATCTCGCGATCGGCAAGAGGTGCCCATCGATTCCGATGCCGGTCGTTCGAGCGGCGACTTCGCGAAGCGCACGATCGTGCTTTTCGAGACGAATCGTCACGACCTGATGCATCGACGGTACGTTACCATGCCGGCCGAGCGCGGGCAAGCGACGCCCCGCGACTACGTCCTCGCGACGTACGTCTTCCACGTGAAGTAGGCCGTCATCGTGCAGGCGATGACGATCACGACCGTTCGGACGACGGCGTTCGGAAGGCGCTTGACGAGGCCCGCGCCGAGGTAACCGCCCGCGATCGCGCAGACGCTCGCGACGATCGCCTGCGGCGGCGAGATGATGCGCGCGATCAGGAACGGGACGACGGCGACGCCGTTGACGACGGTCGAGAGCACGATCTTGAGCGCGTTCGCACGACGGAGATCGCTCATGCCGAGCAGTCCGAGCATCGCGAGGATCACGATGCTCATCGCGGCGCCGAAAAATCCGCCGTAGATCGAGATGAGGAACTGCGCGCCGAGCGTGGCCGGCGAGTCGAGGCGTCGTACGCGACCGGAAGCCGCCGATTTGCGCGTGAGCCACGGACCCACGATGAAGAGCGTCGTCGCGACGAACAGTAACGCGGGGATCAACTTCGAGAGTTGTGCGTCCGACGTGTGCAGGAGCAAGAGCGCCCCGACCGTGCTCCCGAGCGCGCAGGCGACGAACAATTTGACGAGGACCGTACGCTCGACGTGCAGATCGGAACGGAACGCGCCCGCCGACGAGAGCGCGCCGAGCCACATCGCGACGTTATTCGTCGCGTTCGCCGCCACCGGGGAGAGCCCGGTCGCGAGCAGGATGGGAAACGTGAGAAAACTCCCGCCGCCCGCCGCGGCGTTGATCGCACATCCGATGAAGAAGGCGACGCCGATCGTCACCGCCGCGAGAGCGTCCACGGGAACGAGAGACTACTGCGCGGTCGCCTCCGGTTGCGCGCCGATCGCGAACACGCGACTGCCGCGGATATCGCTCGCATCGATGCGCCGCAGATCCGCCGCGTCGACCGTCCCGCCGCCTTCGAACAAGCGCGTCGCCTGACGCATCCGCGCGCGATCGATCGCGTTGCGGACGCTGCGCGCGTTCGAAAACTGCGGCTGCTGCATGCGGAGCTCGAGATATTCGGCGAACGCCTTCTCGGCCTCGGGTGAGAAATCGTAGTTCAACCGCTCGAGCATGAGGCCGGCGATCTGCATGAGCTCGTCCGGACTGTAATCGGGGAAGTCGATGTGGTTGGCGACGCGCGAGCTCAAGCCGGGATTGCTCGAGAAGAACGTGTCCATCCGCTCTTTGTAGCCCGCGAAGATGACGACGAGATCGTCGCGTTGGTTCTCCATCACCTGCAGTAAGATCTCGATCGCCTCGGCGCCGTAGTCGCGCTCGTTTTCCGGCCGATAGAGATAGTACGCCTCGTCGATGAACAGCACGCCGCCCATCGCGCGTTTGAGGATCTCTTTGGTCTTGGGCGCGGTGTGGCCGATGTATTGGCCGACGAGATCGTCGCGCGTGGCGACGACGAGATGGCCCTTACGGATGTAGCCGAGCTTGTGCAGGATCTCGGCCATCCGATTCGCGACCGTCGTCTTGCCCGTGCCCGGGCGGCCGGTGAACGACATGTGGAGCGGCGGCGGTTCGGCCGCGAGCCCCATCGTCGCGCGCATCTTGTCGATCAACAGGAGATGCGCGATCTGCTGGATGCGCGTCTTGACGGGAGAGAGCCCGACGAGTTCGCGATCGAGTTTTTCGAGCACGTCGCCGACGTGCGATTCGCGAAAGGCCGCACCGAGATCCAGCGACGTCGGCGTCGCTTCGGCGGTGTCGGCTTCGGGCGTGGTCGTCTCGCTCATATCACCATTATTCGCGGAGCACGTCGCCATTCTTTCGGATCGCGACGCGTCGGAGAAAAGAAGAACCGCCGCACGTGCGTGCGACGGTTCGCGTGCCTACTCGGTAGCGTTAGTTCTTGCCGTAGCGCTCGCCGTGCGGCTTGTCGGCGCTGTACGGATGGAGTTTGTAGAGCACCTGACGATCGTGATTCGTGGTCCGTTCGAGTCGGAAACCGCCTTCGGTCTCCGGACGCCCGACGATGAACGACAGTGCCGTGGTCTGGCGACCGAGACGCGCGTCGTACGCGTTCACCTTGACGTACTCGTTGGGATGCTCGGCGACGGCTTTCTTGATCTCCGTCATGATGCCCGCGGCATCTTTGATGTCGAACATCGGTAGGGCGTACATCTCCCAATACGCGTTACGCGGATGTGGGTCGTCCGTATATTCGATCGAGATCGGCCATTCGTGGTCGAGCGCGTATTGAATCTGTTTCGCCGTCTGCTCGTCGGTGAGATCGGGCAGATACGAGAAGGCGCCTTGTCTGAGTTTCAACGATTCGGTCCTTTCCGCGTCTATCGGGAGGGCGTCGCGACGACGTCGGGCGTGTCGGTCGACTCGTAGTTGAACGAGATGTCTTTCCAGATGTCGAGCGCGCGTGCGAGCGGACGGCAACTCTTGGCCGCGTCCTCGAGGATGGTCTCGCCTTCGTTCACGAAGTCGCGGCCCTCATTTCGCGCGAGAACCATCGCTTCGAGCGCGACGCGATTCGCTTCGGCGCCGGCGGCGATGCCGTCCGGGTGACCGATCGTGCCGCCGCCGAACTGGAGCACCACGTCTTCGCCGAGCAGGTCGAGGAGTTGATGCATCTGACCCGCGTGGATGCCGCCCGAGGCGACGGGCATGACCGGAGCGAGCGAACACCAATCCTGGTCGAAGAAGACACCGTGCGCGGGATTGGCGGGAATGAAATCCTCGCGCAGGATGTCGTAGAAACCCTTGGTCGTATTGGGATCGCCCTCGAGCTTACCGACGACGGTACCTGCGTGGATGTGATCGACGCCCAGCAGGCGGCACCATTTCGCGATGACGCGGAAGCTGACGCCGTGGGTCTTCTGGCGCGTGTACGTGCCGTGACCGGCACGATGGAGATGCAAGATGATGCCGTTTTTGCGCGCCCATTTCGACATCGACGCCATCGCCGTGTAGCCGACCGTGAGGTCTTCCATGATGATGACCGAGCCGATGCTCTTCGCGAACTCGGCGCGTTCGTACATCTCTTCCATCGTAGCCGCGGTGACGTTGAGGTAGTGGCCCTTCACCTCGCCCGTCGCGCCCTCTGCGCGATTTACGGCTTCCATGCAGAAGAGATAGCGATCGCGCCAGCGCATGAACGGCTGCGAGTTGATATTCTCGTCGTCCTTGGTGAAATCCAGACCGCCGCGAAGCGCTTCGTACACGACGCGACCGTAGTTCTTGGCCGAGAGGCCGAGCTTCGGTTTGACGGTCGCGCCGAGAATCGGACGTCCGAATTTATTGAGGTACTCGCGCTCCATCACGATCCCGTGCGGCGGCCCGGGGAACGTTTTCACGTAGGCGACCGGGATGCGGATGTCTTCGAGCCGCAGCGCCTTGAGTGCTTTGAAGCCGAAGACGTTGCCGATGATCGACGACGTCAGATTCGCGATCGAGCCCTCTTCGAAGAGGTCGATGTCGTACGCGATGTACGCGATGAACTGCTCGGGATTCGAAGGCACTTGCTCGACGCGGTACGCGCGCGCCTGATAGTGCTCGTAGGCCGTCAGACGATCCGTCCACACGACCGTCCACGTCGCGGTCGACGACTCGCCCGCGACCGCGGCCGCCGCTTCGATCGGCTCGACGCCCGGTTGCGGCGTGATGCGGAAGGCGCACAACACATCGGTGTCGCTCGGCTCGTACTCCGGTTGCCAATAGCCCATTTCGGCGTAGGGTGTCACGCCCGCGGTCGAGCGATTGACGGACTTCTTGCCGTTGGTCGTTGTCGTCTCTGCCATGTGACGAGCATGACACCTGAACTAATTCACGTCAAATACTGTTTTTCCGATGTATCATATCGCAGCGATTATGTTTTCTCTCGTTCAGCTACGCACGTTCGTGGAATTGGCGCGGCTCGGGTCGGTTCAGGAGACCGCCGACCACTTGGTCGTGTCCCAACCGGCGGTCTCCGCGGCCCTCGCCGGGCTCCAACGCGAGGTCGGCGTGGCGCTCGTGGAGCGCAGCGGGCGGGGGATCCGGCTCACCCCCGCCGGGCGGCGCCTCGCGGAATACGGGCGCCGACTCTTCGCCCTGCTCGACGAGGCGCGCGAGCAGACCCAAGCGGCCGGAAACGCGACGCTCGGTCGGTTGCGGGTCGCGGCGGTGACGACGGCGGCCGAACACCTCGTCCCCGATCTCCTGCGCCGGTACCGCGAGCGACATCCCGAGATCGAGATCGAGCTCGAGGTCGGCAATCACGAGCGCGTCTGGGATCGCCTCGCGCACTGGGAAGTCGATCTCGTCTTCGCGGGTCGGCCGCCGGCCGGCTCGCGCTTCCGGACGCTCGCCACGCGCGCGCACGAGCTCGTCGTCATCGCGCCGATGGCGAGCGACGTGCCGGATCGCGGTCTCGCCCGCGCCACCTGGCTCGTCCGGGAACCCGGTTCCGGCAGCCGCGCGGCGACGCACGATCTCTTCGCGCGCCTCGAGATCGAGCCCGCGCAGCTCACGGTCGGGTCGAACGGCGCGATCCAGGCCTCGGTCGCTGCCGGGCTCGGCGTCGCGCTCGTGTCCTCGGATGCGATCGCCCACGACGTGGAGCGCGGATCGTTTCGCGTGTTGCCGACGCGGGTCACGCCGATCGCCCGCCAATGGCACGTGGTCACGTCGGCCGATCGCGAGACGGCGCCCTCCGCGACGAGCTTCCTCGATTTCATCACCGCCGCCCGAGACGGCGACGACGCGCCGGCGGGAACCGCTCGCGCCGCCCGCTGGATCCGGGCGGTGACGTCCGGACGATCAGGCGGTCTGTAAGAGTTCGTTCTCGACGAGGACGACGCGTCGCGCGATGAGGAGTTGCGCGAGCGCGAGCGAGTAACTCGTCTGCGGTCGGCCGTCCTCGCCCGCGAATTCGCCGAGCCGTTTCGGTCGCGTGTGCGCGTGCGAGCCGACGTGCTGCCAGAGCCGATCCTCGACCGATTCCGCGAGTGCGGGATCGATGTGACCGTCGAGCTCGATGATCGTCTCGGGATAGCCGCTCGCGGCCGTTTCGTCGACCTGACTGATCGAGGTCGAGGGGCTCTCGAATTCGGCGTAATCGAGCGCGCGGAAGCGACCGCCCTTGCGGATGCGCGCGGAGAGTTTCGCCGCGCCCTGCTGTTCGGACCAATCGCTCGGGCGATAGAACGTCACCGTGAGGTCGGCGAACTTCGCCTGCGGCATGACGTACGTCTCCACGTCCTTGGCGCTCTTGCGCATCTCGGCGAGGACGGCGTCTTTCGTGTACCCGCGATCGATCACGTCGCGCTGGAGTTTCCACGACGTTTTGAGCTCGGGTTCGGGTTCGAGCCAAACCGAGACGTCGAAGAGACTCCGTAACGCCCGCGTGTAGAGCGGGAAGAGCCCCTGCACGACGATGATCTCTTTGGGTCCGACGGTCACGGGATCGGTGAATTTTCCGATGCGATGATCGTAGACGGGTTTCTCGATCGTGCGACCCTCGCGGAGGGCCCAGAGATCCTCTTCCATCGCGGCGAAATTATTCGCGCGCGGATCGACGGCGGTGAGGCCGACGGCGTTGCGTTGCACGCGATCGAGCGAATGATAATCGTCGAGCGTGATCGTCTCGATCCGATCGCTTCCGAAGATCAGCTCTAACCCGCGACGTAACGTTCCTTTACCGCTTCCGGAGTCGCCGCCGAACGCGATCATGATGGGTCTGCTCGACATGAAAAGCCTCGTGTTCGAAGAAGCGATTCTCTCCTCGTCGCGTTCCGGGTGGTCCTGCCGTCACGGCGCGATTCGAACGTACGCGACGCCGAAGGGCTCTTCGCGCGCGATCGAAAACGCGCCGGACGCCTCGACGACGCTCCGCGCCACGGGCGTGTGGTACAGGAGCGCGCAACGCCCCGCGGGCCGCGCGCGCAGCGTCTCGACGATGCGCTCCACGAGCGTCGCGTCGAACGGGTTGTAGAGGTAGACGACGAGGTCGCCCGTCGGAAAGGCGTACCGCGTCGCGTCGCGCCGGACGAGGCGGACGTCCCGGCAGCGGAGCGCCTCGCGGCCGAAGGCGACGAGGTTGTCGCGCGCGATCGCGTGGAGGGCGGGCGAGATCTCGACGCCGACGACCTGTCGGAACGGATAGCCGGCCGCGACGAGCACCGCGCGGCCCATCCCCGACCCGAGGTCGACGAAGGTCGCACCGTCGAGGGCGAACGGCACGCTCGCGAGGAGGCGCTCGAGTTCGCCGATCGGGGTCGGTTCGTAATGCGTCGCGCGCGCGATGTTCGGCCCGATCGCTTCGGGATCGAGATCGCCGAGGAAGAGGAGGGCCTCCGTCGCCGTGCCGTGTTCGGCGTCGAAGCGCTGACCCGCACGCCGTCCCGACACGCGGAAGCGCGACGCGTTTGGGGAGATCACGCGCACGGATACGACACTTTAACCCGGCTTCCGGCGTTCACAGTGTCGTGGCCTCCGGTTCTCCCGCTCCCGCCGCCGCGAAAGCGCAGTACGGCGACGTCTCCGAAACGGGACCGCGCCTGCTCCTCATCGTCCTCGGCGTGATGATGGCGTCGCTCATGCAGACGCTCGACACGACGATCACCAACGTCGCGTTGCCGAACATCCAGGGCAATCTCGGCGCGAGTCAGGACGAAGGCACCTGGATCGTCACGGCCTACACGATCGCCGCGATCATCGTCATCCCGATCACGCCGTGGTTGCAGAATCGCTTCGGACGGAAGCGATACTATCTCGCGTCGATCGGCGGGTTCACGCTCGCGTCGATCATGTGCGGTGCGTCCGACCAACTGATCCCGCTCATCGCGTGGCGCGCGGTGCAGGGGATGTTCGGCGGCGGCTTGCTCGCGACGGGTCAGGCGATCTTGCGCGACAGCTTTCCGCCCGACAAACTCGGCGTGAGTCAGGGTATCTTCGCGGTCGGCGCGATCATGGGCCCCGCACTCGGTCCGCCGCTCGGCGGCATCCTCGTCGACAACGCGTCGTGGAATCTCGTGTTCGACATCAACATCGTGCCGGGGATCGCCTCGTCGCTCTTGATCTTCGCGTTGCTCAAGGATCCGATGAAGCCGCAGAAGTCGGGCATCGACGGCGTCGGTCTCGCGCTGCTCGCGGCCGGGCTCGGAACGATGCAGTACGTGTTGACCGAGGGCGAACGCAACTATTGGTTTTCCGACGCGACGATCGTCTTCGCGACGATCGCGTCGGCGGCATCGCTCGTCGCCTTCGTCTTTTGGGAGCTGTACGGGGCGACGAAACCGATCGTCGACCTGCGCGTGCTGCGCAATCGCAGCGTCTCGGCCGGATCGCTCCTCGCGCTCGCGCTCGGCGGCGCGCTGTTCGGCTCGAGTTACACGCTGCCGCAGTTCTCGCAAGGTCCGCTCGGCTTCACGCCGACGCTGAGCGGTCAGCTCTTCCTCTTTCGCGCGTTACCCGTCGCGTTGCTCACGCCGCTCATCGTGCGACTCGTCGCGAAGGTGGACGCGCGGATCTTTCTCTTCCTCGGATTCATGATGATCGGGATCGGCTCGATCATGCAGGGGTTCGTCACGACGGGTCAAGCCGATTTTCGGACGTTCATCGCGTCGCTCGTGATCGTCGGCGGCGGGACGGCGCTGTTATTCGTGCCGCTCACGATCGCGGTGCTCGGCGCGACGACGCCCGCCGAAGGTCCCAAGGCGGGTGCGTTCGTCAACCTCTCGACGCAACTCGGCGGATCGATCGCCGTCGCCGCGCTCGACGTGATCCTCGATCGCCGGTGGTCGTTTCATTCGGTCGTCCTCGGCGCGACCGCGACGCGCGCGAATCCCAACGTCGCGACGTTCCTCGCGAAAGGCACGGTCGCGCAACTCGCGGGGATCGTCAACGGTCAGGCCGCGATCCTCGCCTACGCCGACGCGACGTTCGCGATCGGCATCCTCGCGTTCGTCTTCATGCCGCTCGTGTTCTTCATGCGCAAACCCGGATCGGCGCACGGCCCGGTCGAGGTCGGCGGGTAAGGAGCCTAGGCGGTGCGCTTGAGCGCGGCCCCGCGCTCCTCGCGATCGAAATCGACCTCGATGCCGACGGGGAGTTCGCCTTGCAGTTGGGCGAGGCTCGCTTCGAGCGCCGGGACGAACAGCGCCGCGATCGACGGTCGCAAGCGAACGACGGTCGAGCGCAAGCCGCCGAGTGCGAAGAGTTCGGTCATGAGCTCGGGGTCGATCGTGGCGAGCCCGTCGGGGGCTTCGGCCGGTAGCGCCACGCGCTGATTCTCACCGAGCCATCGCGTCCACCACTCGGGGATCCCGAAACAGATCATCCGTCCGAAGACTCGAAAACACACCGAAGACATCCTCACGAAGCGGGTCGCTCTGAGAGCAACTATACCGGACGGGTCTTTCGAAGCGTCCACACCTTTCGTTCAGGCGGCGTTAACTCGCGGTAAACTTTCGGGTGCGCCGCCCCATCTAAAGGACGCGGTTTCCGCGATTATTTATGAAAACGTACCATAAGATCACGAGCGCGAGGATCGTGCCGATGCCGTATCCGAAAATGTTCTGCATCGCCGGGACGAACAGATCGAAGGCGACGTAGAGGACGATGACGAGAAGCAACAAGTAACGGGCGTTCATGCGGACTCCCTCATGCGTGGGACGGACGTCGACGGATGCGACGCTATCTCGTACCCAGTTTAACTGAAGGGGTCGCGGACGCGCGCGCCGTCAGCGGCGCCGGCGCGCGGCGCGCACGCGGACGACGATCGAGGCGAGCGCGTAGAGCGCGACGACCGTGTAGGCCGCGACGTAGAAGCGCGCCTGCGAGATGTCGAGACCCTCGCGGATGCGACCCGCCTGTAAGAAAATTCCGACGACCGCGACGACGAAGAGCACGGCGCTGAGCGCGTTGCGGACCAGGAGCGAGCGGATCACCCGGTCGCATTCGCGCGGGTAATCGGGAGACCTGGCGAATCTTGCGGCGGTGAAGTTCGCCTTCGTCATCCACCCGACGTCGCTCGAGGACGTCTTGCGATACGAGCCGGGCGCGGCGGGCAAGGGACTTCCGCTGATCGAGAAGATCATGGAATGGATGCCGGCGTACGCGGCCGCGCACGTCACGGGCGTGCGGACGCCCGACGGGCGCGAGACGGAGGGTTGGTTCGTCGCCGCGCCGTTCATGCCCGAGCCGATGCTCGCGCTCCCGCGCGAGACGGTCTACGCCAAGATCGAAAAGGCGATCGCGATCGGCGTCGAGCTCGGTGCGGAAGTCGTGGGACTCGGCGCCTTCACGGGCGTCGTCGGCGATGCTGGGGTCACGCTCGCGGAACGATCGCCGATCGCCGTGACGACGGGGAATTCGCTCACGATCGCGGCGGGGGTCGCGAGCCTGCGTCGCGGCGCGCAGGAGATGGAGATCGATCTCGGGAGCGCGACGGCCGTCGTGATCGGCGCGACCGGGAGCATCGGCTCCGCGTGCGTCGAATTACTCGCACCGCACGTCGCGCGGATCGTCCTCGTCGCGCGCAATCGGACGCGGCTCGAACGGCTCGTCGCGTCGCTACGCGAACGGGTATCGTGCGCGCTCGCGATCTCGACGGACGTTCGCGAGGCCGTCCCGCAAGGCGATCTCGTCTTGACGGCGACGACGTCGACGCGAGAACTCATCGAGCCGGACGATCTGCGCGCGGGCGCGGTCGTCTGCGAACTCTCGCTGCCGCACGACGTGGGACGTCGCGTCGCGCTCGAGCGACCGGACGTCCTCGTCACCGAAGGCGGCAACATGCGCGTGCCGGGCGAGCCGCGCTTCGCGCGCGTCCGCGAGCCCGGTCGCGCCTTCGATCTCGGCCTCCCGCCGGGCGAAGCGCTCGCGTGCATGTCGGAGACGATGATCCTCGCGCTCGAGAATCGGCGCGAACACTACACGCTCGGGCGCGGGATCGATCTCGACAAAGTCCGCGAGATCGAGGGCCTCGCGCACGCGGCGGGCTTCGAACTCGCGACGATGCGCGCGTTCGATCGCGCGATCGACGCGGACCGCATCGCCGAGATCAGAGCCGCCGCACGCGAACGACGCGCCGCCGTCGTCTAGGGCGCGAACGACGCATCGTTCGCGCCTTGGTTAGGCTCTGGTCGCGGGTACGACGGGGTCGTACGCGTCGTGGGATCGAGCGATCAGTAATCGACGCCTTTGCGGTACTCGCTAACCGGGACGACGCGGTAGGCGCTCGGATTCTCGCCGGCGAGACGTGCGGCGAAATCCGCATCGGTCGTGCCGCGCGAGCCGTCGGCACGGCTTTCGAGGACGTCGGTGCCGCCGAGGTAATGGACGAACCCGGACGTCTGTCGGTCGATCGCATCCTGCGACGCGCGCGCGTTCGCCATCGATGCGTCGACGAGGCCTTGGTCGCGCGCGGTCGTCGCCGCGAGTCCGGCGCGCCCGGCGGCCATGCTCTGCGCGGTCTCGGCGATACCATGCACGATCTGGTCGTGATGCGCCTGCCCGTTGTAGTCGGTATTCGCGACGATCGCTTTCATCGCGGGAAGGTCGCGAGCGAAGGCGTCCGACGGCGCGGTTAGCGAGTTCACCTGCATCGACCACACGCCGCTTTGCATCGGCGGCGTGATGAGGACCGCCGAATCGAAACGCTTCGGATTTCCGTCGAACGTTTCGTGGCCGACGAGCGCGGTCGCCGTCGTGCCGTTTCGCTCGCCGAGCGCGGTTTTGCGATCGACGTGCATCTCGAGACGATGACCCGAACGCGCGGCGAGCAGGTGTCCGAGATTCTCCAAGGCCCGGCCCGGATCGGGCGAATACGCGAGTCCGACGTAGCCCGCGGAACCGGCGAGCGACCCGCGCGGATCGACGAACGTGAAATTCACCATCTGCGCGACCTCCGCGCCGTCCGGACCGTCCGCGACGAGGGCGCCGTTGCCGAGGAGCTTCGGAGCCCAACCGTCCGGCAGACCCGCGGAGATCGTACCGTCGGGCGCCGAGACCCGGTGCAACGGACCGACGGCGGTCGCGCGCGCGTCGGCCCCGCCCGCGACTCGCGTCGGGGGCGCCAAGAGGCGATTCACGAGTCCGGGGAGCGACGTGCGGATCCGCTCGGTCCGATCGAAGAGGAACGCGCCGCGTGCGATGCCGTGCGGTGCGACGGCGATCGCGAGCCCGGTGACGTTCGCGCCGCGTAATCGCGAGCGAAAGACGGCGAACGTCGCGCTTCCGTCGGTCGCGCGCACGATCCCCGCGAGATCCGGAGCGCCGTCGAAATAGTCGCTCGCGCCGCGTAGGACCGCGCGCAACGCATCGCGCTCGGAGTGGGCGCGGGCGAACGCGCCTTCGACGATCCGTCCGCCGGCGTCGCCCTCGATCGTGCGGAAGCCCGCCGGGGCTCGGCGTTGCGGAAGCCGGGAGGGATCGCCGTTCGCGCGGACGAGCGTCGGCGCGCCCGTCGCACCGAGGACGAAGGCGACGAGAAGCAACGGACGGAGATCGAAACGCAGACGCACGTGCTGGATTCCTCGAGACGGTACGCGAGCCGTGATCGACTCGACGTCGCTATCGTACGTCGGACGATCGCAGCTCCGGGATGGGGGGAACCCCTACGCGTCGCTCGTGGGCTACGCGACGTGTCGGATGCCGCGCGCCGGATTCGTCCGCCGCAAGATCTCGAGCAGTTCGTTGGACGGCGCGAGGCCGAGTTCGCTGCGGAGCGCGCGTTCGTGATCGCGATAGGCGCGGATCGCCGAGGACCGATCGCCGAGCGCGAGATGCGCGCGGATGGCGAACTCGCACGCGCGTTCGTCGCACGCGTCGCGTTCGAGCGTCGCGCGCGCGATGCGAAGCGCGAGATCGGGGCGCCGCGCGCCGAGCGCCCAGAGCGCGAAGCGATCCCCGGCTCCGCGGATCGCCGCGAGCATCCGCGCTTCGATCGCGCCCGCCCAATCGGCTTCGATATCGACGCTCCGCTCGGCGCAGCCGCAGGCGGCGTAGCGTTCGAGCCACGTCGTCACCGTCTCGACGTCGATCGCCGGCACCCGATGGCTCGCTTCGAGATCCCAGAGATCGACGCCGATCTCGTCGCCGAAACGATACGCTCCGTCGACTTGGACGATGACGTCGGGCGGGAGGCGCTTGCGCATCCGGGAGAGCGCGACGTTGAACGCGTTCTGCAGCGTCGCATCGTCGCGATCGGGCCAGACGAGCTTCGCGAGTTCCGCCCGCGACGTGCCGCCGCGCGAGCGCGCGAGCGCCCATACGATGCGCTGTTCCGCGGGCGTGAGCGGGACGGACCGTTCGCCGAAATCGATCCGTCCGCCGCAGAGCGAGACGTGGGCGCGCGGCCGATTCGATTCGGCGCTCGGGCGAAACGGAGACGGAAACATCGGCGGCTCCTCGATCGTCGTGCGGATGCGGTGCGATAGCGAAAAATCGACCCCTCGAGAAGGAGGGGACGAGATGCGGTTCGCACGTCGTGGATCGATGATAGACGAAGCCGCGCGCGGTTCGTATGTGGGGAAACCCTACGCGTCGTCGCGGGCGTGAAGCGGATCGTCTCGGTTTCGCTCGGTTCGCCGTCGCGCGACCACCGCGCGACGATCGATCTGCTCGGCGAGCGTTTCGACATCGAACGGATCGGCATGGACGGATCGATCTCGCGTGCGGAGACGACGCTGCGAGAACTCGACGGCACGGTCGACGCGCTCGGGCTCGGCGGGATCGACGTCTACCTCTATGCCGGCGGCACGCGCTACGCGCTACGCGACGGCCTGCGCCTGATGCGCGCGGTCGAAAGGACGCCCGTCGTCGACGGAAGCGGGCTCAAGAATACGCTCGAGCGCGCGGCGATCGGCTACCTGCGCGACGTTCTCGGCGTCCCCCTCGCGGGCACCCACGTCCTCATGGTCAGCGCGCTCGATCGCTTCGGAATGGCGCAGGCGCTCGTCGAGGCGGGCGCGGACGTCCTTTTCGGGGATTTCATCTTCGCGCTCGATCTCGACAAACCGGTGCGCGGGCTCGCCGAGTTCGAGGCGCTCGCGGCGCGCTACCTGCCCGACGCATGTAAGCTCCCGTTCCAGTTCTTCTATCCGACCGGTAAGAAGCAAGACCGTGCGCCGCAACCGAAGTATCCCGAGTACTATGCACGTGCCGATATCATCGCGGGCGATTTCCATTTCATGCGGCAGTTCATGCCCGATCGCCTCGACGGAAAGATCGTGCTGACGAATACCGTCACGCAGCGCGACGTCGCCGAACTCCGCGAGCGCGGCGTCGCGCGGCTCGTGACGACGACGCCCGATTTCGGCGGCCGCTCGTTCGGGACGAACGTCCTCGAGGCCGCGCTCGTCGCGCTCTTGGATCGCGAGGACCTCGATCCGGCCCGCGACTATTCGCCGCTCCTGGCTCGACTCGACCTGCGGCCGCGCGTCGTCGATTTTGCGCCGCGTTAGCGCGGTTCCGTGAGCCTCGTCCGGCGACTCTTCGCGCGCCAACCGATCGAGAGCGCGCGTACGGCGGAGGGCCCGGCGCTCCGTCGTTGTCTCGGCGTCGGCGGTCTCGTCTGCGTCGGGCTCGGCACGATGCTCGGCGGGATCTTCGCGACGGTCGGCGTCGGTACGCTCGAGGCGGGACCGGGCGTCATCGCGTCCTTCTTGCTCTCGGGCCTCGCGTGCGTATTCGTCTCGCTGTGCTATGCGGAACTCGCGTCGATGGTGCCGATCGCGGGGAGCGCCTACACGTACGCGTACGCCACGCTCGGCGAGTTCGTCGCGTGGATCATCGGCTGGGATCTCATCCTCGAATACGGCATCAGCGCGGCGCCCGTCGCGGCGTCGTGGTCCGGATACGCGCAGGCGTTCCTGAAAAATTTCGGCATCGCGTTGCCCGATTGGGCGACGGTCGCGCATCTCGCGTTCGCGCGCGGCGGGATCGATCTCGCGCACACGCAGGTGGACGTGCTCGCGGCGTCCGTCGTTCTCGCGATCACCGCGCTCATCGCCGTCGGGATCCGCGAATCGACCTCGATCAATACGGTCCTCGTCGTCGTACAGACGGTCGCGATCGTCGCGTTCGTCGTCGGTCTCGTCGGCGCGATCCATCCGGGAAATTTCGAGCCGGCGTTTCCGCACGGCGTCCACGGCGTCGTGACGGGCGCGGCGCTCGTGTTCTTCGCGTACATCGGATTCGACACGGTGACGGTCGCGAGCGAGGAGGCGCGCGTCCCCGAACGCGACGTTCCGCGCGCGGTGATCGCGTCGCTCGCGATCGGTGCCGTGCTCTACATCGCGATCGCGTTCGTGACGGTCGGCGTCGTGCCGTGGGCGCACATCGACAAGGACGCGGGGATGGCCGACGCCGTGCGCCGGGCGGGGAACGATCCGTACCTCTCCGCGATCCTCACGGCGGGCGCGATTTCGGGGACGACGACCGTGATGCTCACCTCGCTGCTCGGACAGGTGCGCATCTTCTACGTGATGGCGCGCGATCGGATGCTGCCGCCCGTCGTCGCGCGCGTGAACGCGCGCACGCGGACGCCGCTGCTCACGACGATCGTGACGGGCGTCGTCGTCGCGGTGCTCGCGGGGATCGTGCCACTCGACGTGTTGCTCTCGCTCGTGAACATCGGAACGCTCTCGGCGTTCGCGATCGTCTGCGCGGGCGTGTTCGCGCTGCGCTTCACGCGGCCGGGCGCCCGGCGTCCCTTCCGCGTGCCGCTCGGGCTTCCGGTCGCGGCGAGCGGTTTCGCGATGTGTCTGTATCTGATGATCGGCGGACTCTCCGGCGGCACGTGGATTCGCTTCGTCGTGTGGTTCGCGATCGGCGTGATCGTCTACGCGTCGTACGGCTACCGCAACTCGCTCCTGCGGTGCGCCCCCGATCGAAGCTGACGGGTCCGTCCGCGGCGCGTCGCGCGCGTTACCGCGCGTGCTCGGACTCTTCGACGTCTCGGTGCTCGCGTCGGCCGCGATGGGGCCCGCGTACAGTCTCGCCGCCACCATGGGACCGATGGTCGCGGCCGCGGGCGACGCGGCGCCGCTCGCGCTCGCGGCGCTCGTCGCGATCATGCTCTGCATCGCGGTCGCCTTCGCCCGGCTCTCGCGCGCGATGCCCGACGCCGGCTCGTCGTTCTCGTGGATCGCGCACGCGTTCGGACCGGGCGTCGGTTCGTACGCGGCGTGGTTATTGATCCTCTCGAATTACTTCGCGACGATGACGACGGCGCTCCCCGCCGCGACGTACACGCTCGATCTCGTCGCGCCCGCGCTAGCGCCGTCGCCCTTCTGGGACGCGATCGTCGGCGTCGTGTGGATCGCGGCGAGCACCGTGTTGCTGTCGATCGGAATGCGTCCGACGGCGTTCGCGACGGCGGTGTTCCTCATCGGCGAATTGCTCGTCGTCGGCGCGAGTTCGGTCGCGGCGCTGCTCGCGCATCCGGCGGTCGCGCGCGTCGTGCCGCCTCCGTCGCATTTCGCGAGCGCGGCTTCCGGAATCGTGACCGCGATGGTGCTCGGCATCTGGATGACCGACGGGTGGGAAGTCTCGGCCTCGGCATCCGAAGAGACGACGGGCGCGGCCGAAACGCCCGGTCGCGGCGGCGTCGTCGGGTTACTCGTCACGGCCGCGATCCTACTCTTCGCCATGGTCGCCTATCTGCACGTCGGAACGGTCGAGGGCTTCCGCGCCAATCAGAGCGATGCGATGGAATACGTCGGACGATTGCTCGGCGGCGACGCGTGGCGGATCGCGATCGTCGTGACCGTGCTCGTGTCGACGGCCGCGACGCTCTGGACGACGATCCTCTATCTCTCGCGCAGCGTCTACGCGATGGGACGCGACGGCGTCTTACCGCCCGCGCTCGGGCGCCTCGACGCGCGGGCGGTGCCGACGAACGCGCTCGTGACGATCTTCGTCTGCGTCTCGCTCTTCACGCTCGCGACGGGGCTCTGGCCGACGGCGTCGGCGGTGCTCTCGGTCGTGCTCGACGGTACGTCGGTCTTTCTCGGCGCGCTGTTCTGCATGTCGTCGTTCGCGGCGCTTCGGATGCTCGCGATCCGACCGGGCCGCGACCACGTCGGCATACGCGTCGTTTCCCTCGGCGGTGCGGTCGCGCTCGGAGCGATCGTCACGATCGACGTCGTGCAATCCGACGCGCTGACGCGCGCGATCGAACTCGGCGGCCTCGCGCTCGGCGTGCCGTTCGCGCTCTGGCGTCGCAAGGGTGCGCGGCTCGCGGCCCTCCCGCGGATGACGTCGTAGCGGACGATGCGACGCGCGTCGGCGCGCCGCAGCTTCCCGAGGATGGGCGTAGCGGTGCAGGCTCCTCTTCGTCGGCGCCCAGGCGGAGAATTCGAGCGCGGGCCAGAGCGTGACGTCGGTCATGATACGTGCTCCGTTCGGGCGACGTGCGATGCGCGTGCGGCGGAGCGTTCGTGTTCCGTCTCACGTCCGCTTGCTCGCAATCCGAATACCACGGTAATGCGAACGTCGATAGAAGCGCCTCGCACCCGACAGCCCGCCGCCGTAGCGGCGATGCTCGTGGTCGCGATCGTCGCCATCTTTCAAACGGCCATCATCGAAC
>CAZZXB010000044.1:0-21141 GCA_964658025.1 uncultured Janthinobacterium sp. | reverse complement strand
GAACGGCGCTCGGCGCGGCATCGGTACTCGTGTTCTTGCGGATCTATCATTTGGTCTGAGCCGCGCTCGCTCGCTCGCGTTCTCGGATCGCCGACGCGTCGGACGCCGTCATCGACACGACGAGCCACTCGCGAGAGCCCTTTTCGCATTATTCGGATACGAATGGTTGCGATTGCTAGAGCCCCGCGACGGTGCGCGTATCGCTCGGACGAGCGGCGCGCGGGCGCGCGCGTTCTCTCGGCGTCGCTCTATATTCGAACGGCGGAGAGTTCCGCGTGCGCCAGGTCGGCGTCGTGCGGCAGGGCCCCCGCGACGGATGCGTACCCGCGCGCGAAGCGGTGGCGATCCCCCGTCGTACGATAGAGCGTGCGGCCGGAGCCGCCGCGGCCGCCGCGCGCGCGGGCGAAGGCAACGGCGCGTTCGGCTTGCGCGACGGAGGGATCGATGCGGATCGCGCGCGGGCCGAGGATCTCGGCGAACACGGTATCGAGTAAGGGAAAATGCGTGCAGGCGAGCACGAGCGCGTCGAGCGGATCCGTGAAGCCCGCGACCGCGGCCGCCACGGCATCGCGCGCGACCGGACCCGCGACGATCCCCGCTTCGACGAGCGGGACCAGTGCCGGCGCGCCGAGTTCGCGGACGCGGATCGCCGGATCGCGGCCGCCGATCGCGGCGGCGTAGGCGCCGGAGCGCGCGGTCGCGTTCGTCGCGAGGACGCCGACGTCGCGCGCGCCGCTCGCGACGACGGCATCGGCCGCGGCGGCGATGAGATCGAGGATCGGAACGCGCGCGATCGGCCAACCGCGTTGCGCCGCGACGGCACACGACGTGTTGCACCCCATCACGATCGCGTCGACGCCCATGCCGTCGAGATAGGCGACGTTGCGCGCGAGGAGCGACTCCAGATCGTCCGTCGTGCGATCGCCGTACGGCACGTGCGCCTGATCGGCGAGATAGACGAGATCCTCGTCGGGGAGCGCCGCGCGCACCTGATGCAATACCGTCAGGCCGCCGAGGCCGGAGTCGAAGATGCCGAGCACGCTCGCGCGCTACGTCCCGTCGTCGCTCGACGCCTTCGGTGCGAGCGATTGCGACGAACCGTAGGTGCCCACGCCGTCCGCGATGTCGAGCGCGACGTCTTGCAAGAACGACGGCTGCTTGAGATACGCGGCGTCGCCGGGATTGGAGAGGAACGCCGTCTCGACGAGGATTGCGGGCATCTTCGCGTGGCGGATCACGTAGAAGTTCGCCTTCTCGATCCCGTCGTCGTGCGTCGGCAGGGACGCGAGCTTCGCGTGTACGGCGCGCGCGAGGTCGACGGAGTCGGGCTTGAAGTAATACGTCGTCGTGCCGTTGAGCGCGCTCGACGTGAACGCGTTGATGTGGACGCTGATGAACAGGCGCGCACCCGCGGCGTTGGCGACGTCGTCGCGCGCCTGCAGTTCGTCGCGCGCGGAGTCGTTCGGTTGGTAGACGTCGACGTCCGTATCGCGCGTCATCTTCACGACCCAGCCGCGCGAGACGAGTAACGTCCGCAGACGCCGCGAGATGTCGAGCGTGACGTCTTTTTCGAGCAGACCGTTGTGCGCCGAACCCGAGTCGCTCCCGCCGTGACCGGGATCGATCACGATGAGTCGGCCGTTGTACGACGGCGGCGGTTGAAATTTCCAGGCGGGTCCCACGGGCGGGATGCTCCCCGAACCGCTCGGTCCCGGACCGCCGTAGGCGAGGACGGGCGGCGCGGGCGAGTTCGTGAGATTGCCCGCGACGACGCGCCCGTAGCCCGAGCGCGCCGCCGACGGATCTTCGTCCGTCGTCGCGACCGCGAACGAGAAGCCGTCGCCGCTCTTCGCGACGGTCACGGCGCGCGGGGCGTTCATCGTGAACGCGACGCGTACCGTCGGCAGGCCGTCCTTCGGTCCGACGAATCCCTTGAAGCGCACCTGCGGCACGTCGTCGTCGCGGAGCGGCACGTCTTGCGCCGGGATCGCGAGCGCGGCCGGTTTGAGATCGACGTACCAGCGATTGTCGCCGAGCCGATGCCATTCGTACGTCACGTCGCCGTCGACCGCGACGTCGAGCGCGAGCCCCGCGTCGCCGACGTCCGTTTTGAATCCGGTGATCGAAGCGGGCGGTCCCGTGACCGACGCCGGAACGAACGGCGTCGCGTTCGCCTGCGGCACGACGGGCGACGCGGGCGCGGGAGCCGTCGCATCACCGGCGCGCGCGTTCGCGCCTTGCGCGTCGGTCGCGTTCGGATCGCTCGCGGACGACGATACCGGCGCGGGCGATGCCGCGGACGGTACCGTCGCGGACGAAACGGACGTCGCACCCGCATCCCCGCCGTACGCCGCCGAGGCGACCGCCGTCGCTTGCGCCGGGATCGGCGTCCCGCCGAGCGCGACGCCCGCGGGTCCGAAGGCGAGCGTCACGGCCGTGCGCGATTCGCTCGGAACGAGCGCGCTCGCGGTCTCCGGAGCGGCGTCGAAATCGACCGTGGTCTGCGGATTGCGGACGGTCCCCGACGCGACGACCGAGACGCCGCGGAGCGCGTCGGACGGAATCGTGCGCGCGCGATCGAGGCTCGTGGACACGCCGCCGAAGACGAGTTGCACGTGCCCGTCGCCGGGCGCGGTCGTGCGCTTGAAGCGCAGCGTCGTCGCGCCGCGCAGCGTGACGGTCGTGATCTTGCCCTGCGTGCGCACGTCGAGCGCGCCGAGTTGCGGCTGGAGGACGGTCGCGGAGCCGTCGCTCACGGGCTTCACGTAGAGCGCTTTCGCGAGTGCGAAAAACGGAACGTAGACGTGCGATCCGGCGAGATACGGCGCGAACGGCGCGACCTGCGCGACGCCCCCGACCGTATATCGGGAGTCGCCGAGCGTGAAGGCGATCGTGCGACGATCGGCCGCGGTGACGATCACGTAGCGGGCGCCGGGCTGATACGCGATCGTCGCGCCCGTCGCACCGAGTACGCGTGCGAGCCCCGAATCGCCGAGCGGAACCGCGAGATCGCCGTCGCGATCTTGCGCGTCTTCGAACAAGAGCGCCGTGCCCGCGAACCAGAGATCGGCCGAGGATGCGGCGCGCGCCGCACGCGGGAGCATCGCCGCACTCGAGAGGACGACGAGCGCGGCGAGGAGCGAGGCGCTACCAGTCTTGGCGCGTGAGCGGTTGGTCGAGCTCAAAATGACCTCCGGGTAACGTCGGTACGTGTAGACCATCGACGAGAACTTGCACGGACGTGATGCCGGGGAGCGCCGTCAACGTCCATACGAGGGCTTTGAATTCGCCGTCTTCCGTGAGGCTGCCGCCGCCGGCGTTCGCGACGTTCCCGCCGAGATCGACCGTCGCCGTCGACTTCGCAACGCGGACGGAACGGACGATCGTTCCCGCCGGAAAACGGATCGCATCGACGCCGGGCGCCGGCCCCGCAACCGCTTGCACGGCCGCGTAGAGCGCGACGCTCGCGAGATCGCGCGCCGAACCGAGCGAAACGCTCCAGCGCGCGAGCGAACGAGCGTCGGTCTTCACGTAGTAGACCGCGATCGAACCCGACGGTGCGACCGAGCGATGCGAGAAGAGCCGATATCCGACGAACGCGGCGACCAAAAGCAGCGCTACGACGGCGAAAGCCCGCAGCAACCTCATTGCCGCGGGCTTTCGCGAAGCTCGGATGGTCCTACTGCCGCTCGCGCGTTATTGGAGGTATCGCTCGACGGTCTCGCCCGAGCGCAGATGCGCGCTCTCGGGATCTTGCGCGAATTCGTCGCGCGCCCGACGCTGGCGGAGCAGATCGTAGTAGCGATCGAGTTGCACGTTCACGTCGGCGAGTCGCGCGCGTTCGTCCGGTCCGAGCGGATCGGCGCCGCCGCGATCGAGCAGTCGGTGCTCTTCGGCGACGAGTTCCTCGATGTGCTTTTGAATGTCGGTGGGATTCACGCGCGTCCTCGTTTCGTGCTCACGCCGGTTCCTCGTCTTCGAGTTCGGCTTCGGTCAGGAATTCTTGCTGCGCGATCATCCCCGTGTCGTCGGCCGCGGTGACCGCGACCCGCCGGTCCGCGGCGCGTTCGTCGTCCGAGCGTTCGTCTTTGTCGTCGTGCATGGAACGCTCGTACCCAGCTACCGCGGAATCGCTCCGCAGAGGCTCCGCCCGCCAAAACGGTGGAATCGCACGCGGAAACGACCGTCACGGATCGACGAAAAACGCCGGTGCCCGAATTCGAGCACCGGCGTTTCGCGAGACGATCGCGATCGTTACTTGGGTTTGGAGATGACGACCTCGCCGATCTTGTTGCCGGCGGCTTCCGTGAAGAACATCGTGTTCGAGATGCTGTTCTGCGTCAGGTCGATGAACACGGCGCCGGGCGTCGGCACCGGGAGTTGGCCGAGTTTGCCCGTGGCCGGATCGTAGGTCCCGATCGCGTTCGCGCCCTCTTCGGTGAAGTACATTTCGGGCGGGAACACCTTGGGGCCCGCGCCGATGGTGAACGGCGTCGCGCCGACCGACAGCGGGATCTCCTTGATGATGTGCGTGCGCAGGTCGATGTAGCCGATCTTGTTACCGGTGATCTCGGCGAACCAGACCTGGTAGTTGTTCGGTCCGGGATCGACGTCGAGCGTGCCCGAGAGCGCCGTGGGATACGGGTATTCCGTGATCTTGTAGGTTCTCGGGTTGATGCTCAGGAGCGCGTTGCCGGGCCCGAGGTTCAACTGGCTACGGTTCGGTTGCGTCAGCGTCCGGCCCGCGCCGAGCGAGAGCGGCAGGCTGACGGGAAGCTTACTGTACGGCAAGCCCGGAACCACGCCCATCAGCGTGTACCAAACGTTGCCGTCGCCGAGCGGGCCGCCGGGCGTGTTGATGCCCGGAGGGCACTTTTCGAAGACTTCGCAGCTGCCTTGGCCGGTCGCGACGTCCTGCGGGAGCGTGGCGAGTCCCGTTACGAATTCTTTGATGGTCAGCGTCCGGGTGTTGAAGACGCCGATCTTGCCGCCGAGCGTTTCGCTGAACCACTCGTTCCCGTCGGGTCCGGTCTTGATGTCGGCGGGATACGCGGCCACCGTCGGGATCGTGAAGAACTGATATGCGTGGGTCTTGACGTTGATGCGCCCGATTCCGTTGCCGACGCCCGTCGTCACGCCGAGCGCCGTGAAGTACATGTACGGCCCGGGTCCGCCGTTCACCGCGTACGGAACGCCGTCCGCGATCGGCGACGGATAGAGATTGATCCGTTTCGTGACGGGATCGATACGGCCCATGCCGCGCGCGTAGCTGAACCACGGGGCGCCGTCGGGGCCGTTCTTGATGTCGATCGGCACCGTGCCCACGGGCAACGAGTGTTCGACGATGCCCATGTTGACCGGTGCGGCTTCGGTCAGCGGCACCGACGGCGAGCCGTATCGGCTCGCTTCGAGCGCTTGGGCGAGCACGGAATGCTTTCGGAACTCGGGCGGCATGCTGTTGACGAGCGCGACGAGCGCGGCCGGCGGCGCGGTCTTGTGCTCGGTCGTCGTCGCGAGGGCCGAACGGCCGCTCACGGCGGTCACCGCCAGCGAGAGCGCGGCGGCGCCCAAAGGAAGCGAGCGGAAGAAAGTTCTTCCGTATCTGGTTCGGGTCACTGGTACATCTCCACTTCTTCTATTGCATATGCAAGTAGATTCGAGAGCTTGGTTAGCCGTAAGGCCGAACGATCGCCCCAATTTCTTCACAGAAATGGAATTGGGACTCCCTACCGGGCGTACGGTAGCGATTTTTTTTCTTAACATTACCGTCCACCCTTTCGTTCTCTTTTCACGCCATGAAAAATAGTACCACGCTCGGACGTCTCGTCCCGGCCCGCGCGCGGGCGCGATCTCGCGCGACGGCCGCTCGAAAGGCGGGCGCCGAGCGTGTCACGTGGCCGGGAACGATCGCCATCGGATCGCCAGATTCGAAAACGCAGCGCGACGCCGTCTCGCCGATACGTGTGCCGAATACGGGGCGATCCGGGAGATCGGCGACGCGATCCGGCGCGACTGTCTCGAACGTCGACGCCCCACCGGGCGCCCGTCCGCGATGCGTCGCGCACGTACGGGCCGCCTTACGGTACGTCGATCGCGTAACTCGCGAAGAACGATCGATACGGAATCCCGAAGCGTTCGGTCGCGTTCGCCCCGATGAGCGGCGCGTACGCGGCGGCCGTCGCGTATTGGTTGAGTTGGAGCGGCACGCCCTCGCCGAGATAGCCTTTGAGGAACGCGTCCTGGTCGAAGAGGTTGAAGACGGATGCCGTGAACGTACCGCGCGGAAGCGAGAAGGCGCCGCGCAGTTCGCTGTAGTTGTAACCGCCGGAGTGCTTGTTGTTGTTGTCCGAGATCGCGTGTAGCGTGTAGCGCAGATCGAAGGCGGGCGTCACGCGTCCGTCGACCGCGAAATCGAGCGTGTGGAGCGGCAGATACGGCACCTGCGAGCCGATCACCGACGTGAGATTGTTCTGTAGAAAATCGATCGGCGCCGAGCGGAGCACGGTCGACGTCGTCGCGTAATCGTAATCGAAGAACGTCCCCGGACTGATCCGCTGGCGTCCCGTCACCGTGAAGCCTTGCGCGCGGAGTTGTCCGAGATTGATCGAGCCCGACACGCCGAGGAGCGCGAGCGGATCGTTCGTGCCGCACGCGTTGCGTACGAACTGCTCCGCCGCGAGGAGCGTCGCGGGATCGATGAAGCCCGTCCCCGTCGTCGCGAGCGGCGTGAGGTTCGCGTAGATCTTGCCGTAGACGTTCGTATTATAGAACGTGACCTGCACCTGCGAGTCGCGATCGAAGCGGTGGCCGTAGCCGACTTCTTCGTCGACGCCGCGCTCGGGCTTCAGTAACGACGACGGCGCGGAGCCGACGGAATTGAGGCTGCCGCAGCTGATCCCGCCGCCGCCGCCCGCCGTGAGAAACGTCCCCGGCGTGAACGCCTGATCGACGAGATCGGCCGTCGGCTGCGTCGTCGTCGCACCCGCCGCGACGCGGAAGACGTCCCGCTTCCCGGGCGCTTCGTAGACGAGCGAGACGCGCGGATCGGCATACGACGTGTTCGTGACGGTCGAGCGCTTGAGATAGAGGCTCGCGTACGCCGAGAGCGGACCCGCGTGCGGGTGGTAGGCGTCGCGGACGAACTCGGTGAGCTCGTGCACGATCGGCGCCCCGCGGAGCGTTCCGTTCCGACGCAGATCGTACGCGTCGTTGAGATATTCGAAACCGATCCCGAGTTCGTTGTTGCGACCCTCGAAATCGTCGTAGGCCTGCACGCCCGACGTCGAGACGGCCGTGTTGTTGAAGAACCCGTTGTCGCCGGGCACCTTCACGAACGGCAGCGCGAACGTGCGATCGACCGTGTTGAGATAGCGATCGGTGAAGGCGTCGACGCGGATCTGTTGGTGCGCGCCGTTCGTCTCGAAGCGTACGTCTTCGTCGTCGAGATTGAAGGCCTGCCACGCGGTCCCCGCGCCTTGGAATCCCGTGATGGCGTTCGCGTAACTCTGCGGCGTCTGACACGGCGCGCCGCCGTCGGGGAGACCGTTCGGTCCCGTGCCCCACACCGCGCCGTTCGCGGGCGTGATCGCCGTGAACGAACCCGCCGGACACGGATCCTTCGCGCCTTTCCCCGCGAGCGACGCGCGTCCGAGCGCGAGCGAGTAGGCGGGATCGGCGAAATCGCCGTCGCCGTTTCCGGTCTTATCTTCCCAGACGTCGGATTGAAAGCCCGTCAGCGTGAGGTTCGTCGCGTCGCTGAGATCGTAGCGGAGTTTTTGCAGGCCGCTCCGCTGCACGGTCGTTCCCGAGTCCTTGTATACGGCGAGCGCGCGAACCGCGGGCGACGTCGCCGACGGATCGTAGGCCGCGCCCGGCTGGTAGAACGACTCGTCGTGGAACGGACCGTTCAGACTACCGACGCCGTAGGCGAGCGCATACCCGAGGCGACCGGTCGTGCCGGTGAACGTGAGATCGGTATCGGCGCGATCGAACGTTCCGTATCCCTGGAGAAACGTCGCGTGCGGCGTGCGCGTCGGCTCGAGCGTCTGCTGATCGACGATGCCGCCGATCGCATCGTACCCCGTGAGTTCCGTCCCCGCCGAACCGTACGTCACGTTGATGTTGCGCAAGCCGAAGGCGGGCGTTAGTTGGTAATTGTAGCCGCCGGGGACGCCGAAGGCGATCGGGTGGCCGTCGAGGAGCGCCGTCGTCTCGTTCGTACCGAGTCCGCGGATCTGGAGTTGGAGATCGTCGCCGAGCGAGGCCGTGTCGCCGCCGATCTGATTGTTGATCCCCGGGAGTTGACGTAGCGCGTCGCCCGTGCGAAAAAAACCGTCCGCGATCTGGGTCTGGGGTGAGACGGAGCGATAGATCGTGCTCGCGCGTTGCAGCGATTCCGTCGCGCGCGTCGCCGTGACCGCGATCGTCCGCACGTTGGCGTTGCCCGCCACGTTCGTACGCTCGATCGCGAGCGTCAGACTCGGTGCGCGGCCGGTCGCGGAGACGGCGATCTCTTCCGACTCCGTGGATTGATACCCGTCGAGATCGACGCGCAGGCGATACGAACCGGGCGGCACCTCCGCGAACGCGAAGGCGCCCGCGCGATCGGCCGTCGCGACGAGCTTCGTGCCTTCGACGCGCACGCGCGCGCCGGGCGCGGGGAGGCCCGTCGCCGCGTCGTCGACGATCCCCGAGATCGATGCGTCGCCCGCGGCGACCGCGGGCGCGCTCGCGCACGCCGTCGCGCACGCGAAGAAGGCGAGCGCCGTACGCGCTCGCGTGAACGTTCCGAACATGGTGTGCTCCCGACGACGCTCGCGCGTCGCCCGTCATCGTGCGATTACGTGGCGGACGAGCGCGCGGTCGGAGGCGCGCGGCCGACGAGACGACGACCGAAACACGACGAGCGATGCAGGGCCGCCGAGCGACGGAAACGCCGCTCGCACACCCGCGGGGCACGGGCGGCGGAGCGTCGCCGGGCGATCGCGACGACGCGGACGAGCGCCGCGCAGAGCACCGTCGCCGCGCGAAGGACGCGCACCACGGCGAACGCGCACGCGAGCGCGCAGACGAGCGTCGTCGCGATCCCGAGCGCGTACGAGCCGCCGAAGAGATCGCCGAGATCCGAGACGATCGCGCCGTCCAAGCGCGCGTCGATCGCCTCCATCGCGGCGAGCAGCGGCACGGCGAGCGCGCAGACGCCGACGCCGAACGCGACGACGTTGCGCGGCACGAGCTCGCCGAGCGACGCGCAGAACGCGCGATCGTCCCCGCGCGCGCGCACGAACGCGTTCCGGACGAAGAGCGAACCGCTCCCGAACACGAACGCGAGCACCGCCGTTCCGACGAACGCGCGCGAACGATGGTCGAGCGCGTCGTAGCTATCGCGTGCGAGCAACACGTCCCCGAGCGCGTCGATCGCGATATGGGCGATCAGCGCCGCGCAGAGCGCGGCGAATGCCGAAATCGCAAACGATCGGAAGGCCCGCACGGTCGTGCGAAGGCTTACGACCGCGCGACCCGAGGTCCGCCCTCTCCTAGCCTAAGATTTCCTTAAGACCGCGAGACCGCGAGAAGGCCCGCGCCTTCGCGCTCGCGTTCGAACGGCGGCCGTCGCCCTACGCGGTCGCGCCCTCTTCGCCTTCGCCGACGACCTGACCGTAGTTGAGGATCGCGACGAGCGATACGCCGCCGATGACGTTACCGATGAAGACCGCGGGCAAGAAGTGCGCGTAGAAACTCGCGAACGGTACGGCGCCCGCGAACACGGCGAAGAGCACCTCGACCGATCCCGCGATGATGTGCGAGAACGAGCCGATCCCGACGACGTACGTGATGATCAAGATGACGAACATCCGCAGCTGATCCGCGCCGGGGAGTAACCACACCATGAGCGCGATCAGCCAACCCGAGACGATCCCGCGCCAGACGATCGTCGCGAAGTCGGGTTTCGCCGCCTCGACGCCGAGTAGCGCGAACGTCGCCTTCATCTCCTCGGTGAACGCCGTCGAATGGACCGCGGCGAACGCGAAGATCGCCGCACCGACGAGATTGCACGCCAGCACGATCACCCAGAGGCGGAGCATCTTGCCGAGCGTCGCGAGCTTGTCGGGATTGTCCAAGAGCGGTAAGACCGGGGTCACGGTGTTCTCGGTGAAGAGTTGTTGCCGCCCGAGGATGACGATCATGAAGCCGAGCGTGTAGCCCCAGCCGTCGACGAGCGGCGTCCATTTCGCGTCGGGCAAAAACGTCTTGAGGATCCCCTCACCCGCGAGCGATGCGCCCATCGAGATCCCGGCGGCGAGCGCCGAGGCGGCGAGCGAGAGCGCGGGACGCTCGAGTTCGGCTTGCCCCTCGCGGCGGATCGTCTCGAAAACGACCGCGGCCCGGGGCGGCGTGCGTTCGACGACTTCTTCTTCTTCGTGCTCGGTCAGGCTCACGGACGCCCCCGAACCGCGCTTCGTTTCCTGGGCCATGCGCGGTGCGTACCCCGACGGCCGCCGTTTGAGCGCGGCGGCGCGCGTGGCCCGGACCCGCGAAACGGGTACAGCGAACCGGATGGGGTTGCGGATCTACAATTTGTTTCCGACGCTCGCCGGCCCGGTCGCGGCGTGGACGGCGCACCTCGACCGGATCGCGGCGATGCGGTTCGATTGGGTCTACGTCAATCCGTTTCACGCGACGGGCGGATCGCGTAGCCTCTACGCCGTCGCGGACTACTTCCGACTCAACCCGGATCTGCGTGGCGACGACGCGCGCGACGACGACGAGATCGTCGCATCGTTCGCACGCGACGCCGAAGCGCGCGGCCTCGGCGTGATGATGGATCTCGTCGTCAACCACACGGCGAACGACGCATCGCTCGTCCGCGAACATCCCGAGTGGTACGCGCGCGACGAACGCGGAGAGATCGCGGCGCCCTTCGCCGTCGATCCGGACGATCCGACCAAACGCACGGTGTGGGGCGATCTCGCGGAACTCGATTATTCGGACCGCCCCGAACGCGCGGCGCTCGTCGCATACGTCCGCGACGTCGCGGTACACTACGCACGGCTCGGCATCCGCGGGTTCCGGTGCGACGCCGCCTACAAGGTTCCGGCGGCGGCGTGGGCCGAGATCGGCGCGGCGGTGCGCACCGTGCTCCCGAACGCCGTCCTCGCGGCCGAAACGCTCGGCTGCACGCCCGCGGAGATCGCGAAGCTCCGCGGCGCGGGATTCGACGCGTTCTTCAACAGCTCGAAGTGGTGGGATTTTTCGTCGCCGTGGTTACTCGAGCAGTACGAGCGCGTGCGCCACATCGCCCCGACGATCGCCTTTCCCGAGAGTCACGACACGCCGCGGCTCGCGAGCGAACTCGATCCCGCGGTCGTCGACGTCGCCGCCGAGTATCGCTTTCGCTATCTCTTCGCCGCGACGTTCTCGAGTGGCGTATTGATGCCGATGGGGTACGAGTTCGGACTCACGAAACCGCTCGACGTCGTCGCGACGACGCCGAGCGACTGGAACGAGACGCCGCGCTTCGACATCTCCGCGTTCGTCGCGGCGACGAACGACATGAAAGCCGAGGTTCCGGCGCTTCACGAGGAAGGCGCGATCGCGGTCGCGAGCGAGGCCGCGGCCGGTCGTCCGCTCGTGCTCGTTCGCGACGGCGGTGCGACGGACGGCGACGTCGTCGTCGTCGTCAACGCGCGCGCCGAGCCCGCCCGACTCGCGGTCCGCGACGCGCTGCGAACGCTCGGCGACGGGGCGCGCGAGGTGACGCCGGAACGCGCGCCCGCTCCCACGCGCAACGGGGCCGTTCTCGAACTCGCGCCGCACGAGATCCGCATCTTCGCGGGTGCGCCCAAAACCGCGGCGGCCGCGAACGCGTCGGAAAAATCGAACGGTTCGGAGCGGAGAAAGGCCGGAAAGGCGGGCGCGGAAGCCAAAGCGGCCGCGATGCGCGACGTTCGCCTCGAGGCCCGACCGGTCCGCATCGAGCGCGTGCGGCCGCAACTCGACGAAGGCCGCTTTCCGATCAAGCGCGTCGTCGGCGAATCGATCGACGTGACCGCCAACGTCTTTCGCGACGGCCACGATCTCATCGACGCGACGATCCTCTATCGCGAGCGCGGCGGCGCGTGGCGCGAAGCGCCGTTCGTCGAGATCGAAAACGACGAATGGGCCGGAAGCTTTCGCGTGGACCGCAACGCGACGTACGAGTACACGATCGAGGCGTGGCCCGATCTCTACGGCACCTGGCACCACGATACCGAGAAGAAACGCGACGCCGGAGCGTCGCTCGCGGTTGAGGTGCGGGAAGGCCGCGCGCTCGTCGACGCCGCGATCGCCCGGAGCGACGGCGCGGCGCGGACGTCGCTCGAAGCGCTCGCGCGCGCGCTCGACGGCGCGTCCTCCGACGACGCGCGAGTGCGGGCGATGCTCGCCGACGAAACGCTCGCGCTCCTGCGCGGCGTCCCCGATCGCGCGCTCGCGACGCGATACGCGCCGACGCTCGCCGCGACCGTCGATCGGCGCGCCGCGGCCTTCGCCGCGTGGTACGAGCTCTTCCCGCGTTCCCAAGGGACGACGCCGGGCGTTCACGGCACCTTCGCCGACGCGGCCAAACGGTTGCCCGACATCCGCGCGATGGGCTTCGACGTCGTGTACCTTCCGCCGATCCATCCGATCGGCCACGCGTTTCGAAAAGGGAAGAACAACACGCTCGACGTCGGTCCGAACGATCCCGGAAGTCCGTGGGCGATCGGCAACGAGAACGGCGGCCACACGAGCGTCGAGCCCGCGCTCGGCACGATCGACGATTTCGACGCCTTCGTCGCCGCGGCGCGCGCCAACGGACTCGAGGTGGCGCTCGATTACGCCTTACAGTGTTCGCCCGACCATCCGTACGTCGCGGCGCATCGCGAGTGGTTCACGATCCGCCCCGACGGCACGATCAAATACGCCGAGAACCCGCCGAAAAAATATCAGGACATCGTCAACTTCGATTGGTTCGGTCCGCACGCGCCGGCGCTCTGGGACGAGTTGCGCGACGTCGTCGAGTTCTGGATCGGCCACGGCGTCACGACGTTTCGCGTCGACAACCCGCACACGAAACCGTTCGCCTTCTGGGAGTGGATGATCGCGGACGTCCGCTCGCGCCATCCCGAGACGATCTTCCTCGCCGAGGCGTTCACGCGTCCGAAGGTCGCCTACGAACTCGCGAAGGGCGGCTTCTCGCAGAACTACACGTACTTCACGTGGCGCAATACGAAGACCGAACTCACGGCATATCTCACCGAGATCGTCGATCCCGACGTCTCCGATTTTTTCCGGCCGAACTTCTTCGCGAACACGCCCGACATCTTACCGCCGTATCTCCAGACGGGCGGGCGGCCGGCCTTCCGCATCCGGCTCGCGCTCGCGGCGACGCTCTCGAGCCTCTACGGCATCTACAGCGGCTACGAGCTCTGCGAGAACGCCGCGCTCCCCGGACGCGAAGAGTATCTCGATTCCGAGAAGTACGAAATTCGCGTGCGCGACTACGACGCGCCCGGGAACATCAAGGCCGAGATCGCGAAGATCAATCGGATCAGGCGCGAGAACGACGCGCTCCACGATTGGAAGAATCTGACGTTCTATCGCGCCGACGACGACGCCGTGCTCTTCTACGGCAAGCGAACGGGAACGAACGTCATCCTCGTCGCCGTGAATCTCGATCCGTTCGCCGTGCGGGAGACGACGCTCTGGTTTCCGACGGGCGACTACGGCCTGGCCGACGACGAATCGTTCGGCGTCGAAGAATTGCTGCGCGGCACGCCGCAGGAACGCTGGCGCGGTTCGCCGCACGGCGTTCGGCTCGACCCGAACGTCAATCCGGCGACGATCTTCCGCCTGACGCTCCCCGAACGCCCCGCGACCGCATGACCGCGCATAAGGAAGCTCGTGATCGATAAGGACAAGTTCTGGTTCAAGGACGCCGTGATCTATCAGGTTCACGTGAAGGCGTTCTACGATGCGAACGACGACGGGATCGGCGATTTTCGCGGTCTCACCGAAAAGCTCGACTACATCAAGAATCTCGGCGCGACGTGCGTGTGGCTCTTGCCGTTCTTTCCGTCGCCGATGCGCGACGACGGCTACGACATCGCGGATTACCGCAACGTCAACCCGGCGTTCGGAACCGTGCACGACTTCCGCACCTTCGTGAAGGCCGCGCACGATCGCGGGATCCGCGTCCTCATCGAACTCGTCGTCAACCACACCTCCGACCAGCATCCGTGGTTCAAGCGCGCGCGCTCGGCGAAGCGCGGTTCGGTATGGCGCGATTTCTACGTCTGGAGCGACGACGACAAGAAATACGCCGACACGCGCATCATCTTCACCGATACGGAGACGTCGAACTGGACGTGGGATCCGGTCGCCGGCCAATATTACTGGCACCGCTTCTTCTCGCATCAGCCCGATCTCAATTACGACAATCCGCGCGTGATCGAAGCGGTCCTCAACGTGATGCGCTTCTGGCTCGATCTCGGCGTCGACGGCCTGCGGCTCGACGCCGTGCCGTATCTGTGCGAGCGCGAGGGCACGACCTGCGAGAACCTCCCCGAGACGCACGGCGTGCTGAAGATCTTGCGCGCGGTCCTCGACTCCGAATACGAAGATCGCGTCTTCCTCGCCGAAGCGAACCAGTGGCCCGAAGACGTCCGCCAATATTTCGGCGACGGCGACGAGTGTCACATGGCGTTCCACTTCCCGCTCATGCCGCGCATGTTCATGGCGATCGCCGAAGAAGACCGTTATCCGATCGTCGACATCATGCGTCAGACGCCCGACATCCCGGACTCGTGCCAGTGGGCGATCTTCCTGCGCAACCACGACGAGATGACGCTCGAGATGGTGACCGATCGCGAGCGCGACAACATGTATCGCATCTACGCGACCGAACCGCGCGCGCGCATCAACGTCGGCATCCGGCGCCGCCTCGCGCCGCTCATGGAGAACGATCGTCGCCGGATCGAGTTGCTCACGGGATTACTGCTCTCGATGCCGGGCACGCCGATCATCTATTACGGCGACGAGATCGGGATGGGCGACAACGTCTACCTCAACGATCGCGACGGCGTCCGCACGCCGATGCAGTGGTCGATCGATCGCAACGGCGGCTTCTCGCGTGCCGATCCCGCGCGGCTCTTCCTACCGCCGATCCAAGATCCGGTCTACGGCTATCAGACGGTCAACGTGGAATCTCAGGGCCGCAGCCCGTCGTCGATGACGAACTGGTTGCGCAAACTCGTCGCGACGCGTCAGGCGTACAAGGCGTTCGGGCGCGGAACGCTCACGTTCTTGCAACCCACGAACCGCAAGGTGATCGCGTACGTCCGCGAACACGAGGGCGACATCGTCCTCTGCGTCGCGAACCTCGCGCGTTCGGCGCAGCAAGTCGCGCTCGATCTCTCGGCCTATAAGGGGCGCGTGCCGGTCGAAATGATCGGCTGGAGCGCGTTCGCGCCGATCGGCGACGACCGGTACATGTTGACGCTCCCCGGTCACGACTTCTACTGGTTCCTCCTCTCGGAGAACGCGCAGGCGCCGACGACCGTCGACCCGCCGAATCTCATGCCCGAGCTCACGACGATCGTGTTGCCGACGTCCACGTCGGGGACCGCGCTCGGCGGCAAGGCGCTCGCGTTACTCGAACGCGACGTCTTTCCGTCGTTCCTGCCCAAACAGCGTTGGTTCGCGGACAAGAACGTGCCCCTCGAGCAAGCGACGATCGTCGACACCGTCGGCATCGGCGGCACGAGCGGTTCGGGCGTCGTCTCGTCGCTCACGATCGTCGATGCGATCAACCGTTACTTCCTCCCGCTCGCGCGCGGTCCGGAGACCGAAGATCGTTCGGGCGCGCTCGTTCGCGCGACGCTCGCCCGCACGCGTGCGGGCGCGCACAGCGGATATCTCTACGACGCCTTCGCAATCGACGCGTTCGCGATCGCGGTCGTCGACGAGATCCGCACCGGTCGTGCGCTGACGACGACGCGCGGCGGCACCTTCCGCGCCGAACACACGGCCGCATTCGAAGCGCTCGAACTCTCCGAGCGACCGCGCGTGCGACGGCTCGAAGTCGAGCAGAGCAACACCTCGATCGTCGTCGACGAAAAACTCGTGCTCAAGGGGTATCGCAAAGTGCACGCGGGGCCTCAGCCCGAACTCGAGGTCGCGCGCTTTCTCGACCGGGTCGGATATCGCAACACGCCCGCGCTCTACGGTTTCGTGGAACACGTCGATGCCGAAGGCAACGCGACCGCGCTCGCGATCCTCCAACAGTTCGTCGAGAGCCAGGGCGACGGTTGGTCGACGACGCTCTCCTATCTCGATCGCTTCTTCGACCGGCGCCGCGCGATGGGGACGCATCTCCCGACGATCGCCGCCCCGCAACCCGTCGCGCTAGACGTCGTTCCGGGCGAAGAACCGCCGCGCGAGGAGGATCCGCACGAACTCTTCAGCGCGCGCATGGAACGCCTCGGGGTGCGCACCGCGGAGATGCATCGCGCGTTCGCCACGCGCACGGGCGACGACGCGTTCGAGCCCGAGCGCGTGACGATGCTCGATACCGCGGCGTGGACCGATCAGGCTCGCGCGAGCGCGAAGAAGGCGCTCGACACGCTCGAACGCGAGATCGGCCGCGTCCCCGCGGACCTGCGCGAATTTGCGAACGACTTGCTGACGCGTCGCGACGAGGTGTTCGCGCGTCTCGATCTCCCGCCGCTCGGCGAGACGCTGCTCGAGAAGACGCGCTATCACGGCGATTTTCATCTCGGGCAGGTGCTCACGCTCGTCGACGACTTCGTCATCGTCGATTTCGAAGGCGAACCGGGTCGACCGCTCGCGGAACGACGCACGAAATCGTCGCCGCTCCGCGACGTCGCCGGGATGTTGCGCTCGATCAATTACGCCGCGGTCGCGGGGATGCGCGGCGTGAACGCGGATCGCGCGGAGAACACGACGGCGCTCGAACCGACCGCCCAGGATTGGGAACGCCGCAGCGTCGGCGCCTTCATGAAGGGCTACCGCGAGACGATCGCCGGGACGTCGTCGTATCCCGAGGATCCCGAGCTCGCGAAGCGACTCCTCGAACTCTTCGTTCTCGAGAAAGCGTTTTACGAAATGTCGTACGAACTCGCGAACCGCCCGTCGTGGGTGCGGATCCCGATCGAGGGAATTCGCGGCATTCTCGGATTGGAGACCGCGCATGTCGCATCCTGACGCGATCGCGGCGATCGTCCGCGGCGATCACGGCGACCCGTTCTCCATCCTCGGGATGCACGCGGATCCCGAAACGGGCGGTTGCGCGATCCGCACGTTCGCACCGCACGCCTCGGCCGTCGAGGCGATCGACGCGAAAACCGGCAAGACGCTCGCGACGCTCGCGCTCGTGCATCCCGACGGATTCTTCGAAGGGACGGTCGGCGCGTGCGCGCGTCCCGTGCCGTATCGCTTGCGCGTGACGCTCGGCGATCGCACGTACGACGTCGAGGATCCGTATCGTTTCGGTCCCGTGCTCGGCGAGATGGACGTCTATCTCATCGGCGAGGGCCGACATCTGCGGCTTTACGAAAAGCTCGGCGCGCATCGGATCGCGATGGAGGGCGTGGAGGGGACGTCGTTCGCGGTCTGGGCGCCGAACGCGAAGCGCGTCTCGGTCGTCGGGAGCTTCAACGATTGGGACGGACGACGACACGTCATGCGCGCGCGCGGGGCGTCGGGGATCTGGGAGATCTTCGTTCCGGGCGTCGCCGAAGGCGCGACCTATAAGTACGAACTCCTCGACGCGTGGGGCGGTCTCTTACCGCTACGCGCGGATCCGTTCGGGTTCTCGGCCGAACGCCCGCCGGCGACGGCGTCCGTCGTCGCGACGGCCGCCGACATCGCGTGGCACGACGACGCCTGGCTCGCCGCGCGCGATGCGGCGCAGCGCCGCGACGCCCCGATCTCGATCTACGAGGTCCATCTCGGGTCGTGGAAACGCGCCGACGGCAATCGCTATCTCACGTACGCCGAACTCGCGGACGATCTCATTCCGTACGCGGTCTCGCTCGGCTTCACGCATCTCGAGCTCATGCCCGTCGCCGAACACCCCTTCGACGGTTCGTGGGGATATCAGACGATCGGGATGTACGCGCCGACGAGCCGCTTCGGAACGCCCGCGGAGTTCGCGACCTTCGTCGATCGCGCGCACGAGGCGGGGCTCGGCGTGTTTCTCGATTGGGTTCCGGGGCATTTTCCGACCGACGCGCACGGGCTCGGAAATTTCGACGGCTCGCATCTCTACGAGCACGCCGATCCCCGTCAGGGGTTTCAGCCCGACTGGAACACGCTGATCTTCAACTTCGATCGCAACGAAGTCGTGAATTACTTGATCGCGAACGCGGTGTTCTGGATCGAGAAGTATCACATCGACGGTCTGCGCGTCGACGCCGTCGCCTCGATGCTCTATCTCGATTTCAGCCGCAAGGCCGACGAGTGGATTCCCAATATCTACGGCGGCCGCGAGAATCTCGGCGCGATCCGATTCCTCCAGCGGACGAACGAGGCGCTCTACGGCGAGGGGCTCGGCGCGATCACGATGGCCGAGGAGTCGTCGGACTGGCCGAAGGTCTCGATGCCCGTCGAATACGGCGGACTCGGCTTCGGCTACAAGTGGAACATGGGGTGGATGCACGACACGCTCGACTTCATGCACGCCGACCCGCTCTACCGCACGTACGACCAAGACAAGATGACGTTCAGCTTCATGTACGCGTTCAGCGAGAATTTCGTCTTACCGCTCTCGCACGACGAGATCGTCTACGGGAAGGGCTCGCTCATCGGCAAGATGCCGGGCGACGATTGGCAGCGGTTCGCGAACCTGCGCGCGTATTTCGGCTACATGTTCGCCCATCCGGGCAAGAAGCTGATCTTCATGGGCGGCGAATTCGCGCAGTGGCGCGAGTGGAATCACGACCGCAGCCTCGACTGGCACGTGCTCGACGATGCGCGTCACGTCGGGATCCAGCGTCTCGTCGGCGATCTCAACCGGACGTACCGCGGACTCACGGCCCTGCACCAAATGGATTCCGAGCCGCAGGGGCTCGATTTCATCCGCTCAGACAAGGATGCGACGGTGATCGCGTTCGTCCGGCGCGGGCGCGAACCGGGCGACGTCGCGGTCGCGATCACGAACTTCACGCCCGTCGTCCACTACAACTATCGCTTCGGCGTCCCCGAAGGCGGATCGTATACGGAAGCGATCAACACGGACGACGTTCGCTACGGCGGAAGCGGCGTCGTGAACGGAACGGTGCACGCCGAGAGCTACGGCATCGACGGCAAACCGTACTCGCTCAACATCACGCTCCCGCCGCTCGCGACGATCGTGTTCAAGCGCTCGTGACTTCGAGCGCTCCCGTTTCGCGTCGCGGCCGAGCCGTCGCGATCACCCGTGCAGGACGCGCACGAAGGTCGCGATGACGACGGGGACCGCCAGCGCGACGTAGATCGCGAGCGCGACGAGTAAGGTACGCAATCCGCGACCGAGTTCGCGACGCGGCAGACGATCGCGGGCGATCATTTCCATCCTCCGAAGAGTTGCACGACCGTGATGACGCCGTAGAGCGATCCGAGCGAGGCGATCGTCACCGCGACCGTTCCGGCGACGACGTTCGCGCGAACCGAGTTTACGAGATCGCCCATGATCTCACGATCGCTCGAGAGTAACAGCAACAGGAGGAGCGACGGCGCCATCAGGAGCGTCGCGATGACGTTGACCGTGATCGTGATCGCGAGCAGGGGGGCGCCCGGGATCAACACGACGCCCGCAGCGACGAGGATCGACACGGCGCTCGTTCCGTAGAATTTCGCCGCGCGGGCGAAGCCGGCGTTGAGACTCTTCTCGCTGCGTGCGATCTCGCCGACGGCGTACGCGGAACTCGTCGCGATCGTGGCGGCCGCGACGATCCCCGCCTCGACCATTCCGAGCGCGAAGAACGCCGCGCCCGTGCCGCCGATGTACGGCCGTAGCGCCGTCGCGAAATCCGCACCGCTCGCGAGCGACGACGCGTCGACGTGATGGACGAAGAGCGGGGACGCGGCGACGACGGTCGCGATCGCGACGACCGCCGCGAGGATCGCGCCGAGCGCCGTATCGAGTCGACCCTGCTTGACGTCCGCGCGCGTGAGACCCTTATCGACGACGGCGCTCTGTTGGAAGAAGATCATCCACGGCGTCACGGTCGCGCCGACGTTGGCGAGGACGAGCGTGAGAAACGCCGCGTTCGCGCCGCCCGGAAGCGGACCCCACGTGCCGATCGCGCGCGCGATCGCGCCCGGATCGGGATGCGCGAGCAACGCCGCCGGGACGAAAAACAGATTTCCGACGGCGAGCGCGATGAGGAGCCGCTCCCAGCTCGCGTAGCGTCGCGTCGCGTAGGCGGCGATGACGAGCGCCGCCGCGCCGCCGACCGCGATATCGGGCGCGATGCCGAAATACGCCGCGCCCGCGCGGATCGCGACGAACTCGGCGACGAGCGTGAGCAGATTCCCCACGAAGAGATCGACGAGCGAGAAGCGGCCCCAGAGCGGTCCGAAGCGGTCGTCGATGAGTTCCGCGTGTCCGCGACCCGTCGCGATGCCGACGCGCACCGTCATCTCCTGGACGACGTACGCCATGAGAAACGTGAGCAGGATGAACGGGACGAAAAACCCGATGCCGTAACGCGCGCCCGTCGCCGCGTACGACAACATGCTCGGCCCGTCGTTCTCGCCGATCATGACGAGAATCCCCGGACCCGCCAAGAGCAGCATCAGGCCGAGCGGTCGGCGAGCGGAGCGCGCCGCGAGAACCTTCGCACGATCGCGCTCGCGGAGGGCTTTCTCGCGCGACGCTTCGCCCGCGACGTTCAGCACGACGGCGTCTCCGCGAGCGCGGCGGGGCGTATCGCACACCGGACGCGTGCGGCGAGCGCGGCGGCGAGTGCGAGCGTCTTACCGCTCGCCGCGTCGCGGACGCGGACGACGCCGTCGCGCCCGACCGCGGTCACGACCGCGCGAAAACCCGGGAGTATCCGTCGGGCGGCGAGCGCCTTCACGACGGCCGGCTCGTCGTCGTCGATCGACGCGACGACG
>CAZZXB010000043.1:4043-21421 GCA_964658025.1 uncultured Janthinobacterium sp. | reverse complement strand
GTTCGGTGAGCAGACGCATTACGGGCGCGGGCGGGCCGCCCGCGGGCCCCGCGGCGACGGGCGTTCCGCCGCCGACGCCGTTCGGGCCGGCGCCGACGCCGCTCGGACCGCCGCTCTGCGGGATCTCGACTTGCCCCGGCTCGTCCGTCGGTGCCGCAGCGACGGGCGCGCCCGTCGCGCGGATGTTCGAATCGCCCTGTTGCGCCGTCGGGCCGAGCGCCGCGCCCGTCACGCCGAGACCGATCCGTAAAAAATAGCCGATGAGTCCGAGGAAGGCGACCATCGCGACGATCAGGATCGGGAGATAGATGCGCGGTGGTAAGCCGCGTGAAGGGCCGCCGGTCACGAACAGGGATGTTCTCGCGCGAACGTGCAAAGCCTCGGGCGCATGTTGCCCGACCCGACCGATCTGCAGCTTCTCTTCGCCGTCCTCAACAACGAATTCTTCGCGGGCGAGATTCCGGCGCATCGCATCGCGTACAACGCGCGATTCTCGAATCTGGCGGGACGGATCACCTACAAACCGCCGCTCATCGAACTCTCGCCGCGTCACTTCGAAAAACATCCGGAGGCTCTGCGCGACACGTTACTGCACGAAATGATCCACGCGTGGCTTTTCGCGCGCGGCGAGAATCCCGGTCACACGGCACGCTTCAAGAAGAAGATGCGCGACGTCGGACTCGGTTCGATCTACCACGATCTCGGGAGCGCCCTCCCGCGCCGCGAGAGCAATCGCCGTTTCATCCTGCGCTGCGACCGCTGCACGCTCGAAGTCTTGCGCAAACGCCGACCGTCGGCGGCGATGTCGTGCGGCCGCTGCAGTCGGCGCAATTACGATCCGCGCTTCCCCTTGCGCGTTCTCGAGATCGTGGAGATGCGCGACGTGAGCGACGCGTCGCGAACCGCGGCGCACCGCGTTTGCGCACGCGACGATCGAACGATCTAGCGGCACGCGCTTCGAGAGCGCGAGCGTTACGGCCCGAAGCGCGGGCGCGCGGCGTCCGATGCGTCGCGCTCGTGCGAGACGGTTTCGCGACGTCGCTCAGCGAGACGCGATGAGGTCGACGACGCCGCCGCGGACGTACCCCGCGAGGTCGAGCGTGACGTGTCGGTAGCCCGCGTCGCGGATCGCGCCGACGAGGAACGTGCGATTCGCGATCGCCGTCGGGATCGAGGTCGGCGCGAGTTCGACGCGGGCGAGGTCGCCGTGATGGCGGACGCGGCAATCGACGAGACCGACCGCGTGCAGCGCGTCTTCCGCGCGTTCGACGCGTGCCAAGAGATCGGGCGTGATCGCGGTGCCGGTCGGAAAGCGCGACGCGAGACACGCGGCTGCGGGCTTGTCCCAAACGTCGAGTCCCCGCGCGCGCGCGAGGCGGCGGACGTCGTCCTTCGTGAATCCGGCGTCGGCGAGCGGGCTGCGCACGCCGCGTTCCTCGGCCGCGCGTCGGCCCGGGCGGATCTCGCCGAGATCGTCGAGGTTGAGACCGTCGGCGACGATCGCGAACCCGCGTTCGCGTGCGAAGGGAACGAGCGACCCGTAGAGTTCGGTCTTGCAGTAATAGCAGCGGTTCGAGGGATTCGATGCGTAGCGTTCGTCCTCGATCTCGTGCGTGTCGAAGAGTTCGTGTTCGATGCCGACGGCGGCCGCGAACGCGACCGCCGCGCGGCGCTCGCGCTCCGGCAGGCTCGGCGAGACCCCGGTGACGGCGAGCGCGCCCGCGCCGAGTTCTTGCGCCGCGATCGCCGCGACGACGGCCGAATCGACCCCGCCGGAGAACGCGACGATGCAGCGCCCGTACGCGCGGACGGCGT
Source organism: uncultured Janthinobacterium sp. (assembly GCA_964658025.1). Lineage (GTDB taxonomy): Bacteria > Vulcanimicrobiota > Vulcanimicrobiia > Vulcanimicrobiales > Vulcanimicrobiaceae > CAZZXB01. The sequence continues at coordinate 19,606 of CAZZXB010000043.1, read as the reverse complement.
CGCGCAGGCGCGCTTCTTTGACGTCCGCGCCTTCGTCGGTCGCTCCGGAGCGTCGCTCCGCACTCGAGATCATGCTACGTGGTTCCCATCCGAGCGGCGGTTCACTACGTGAAGTGCTCGAAGACGAGGCTCGATGCCGCGACGAGCATGACGATCGCGAGCACGCGTACGAGCGTCGGCGTCGAGAGCCGGTGCGCGGTCGCGGCGCCGAACTGGCCGCCCACCACGCCGCCGAGCGCGAGCGGGAGCGCGTAGGCCCAGTCGATGTCGCCCGTGAGTCCGTGCGTCACGAGACCGAACGGCGACGAGACGAGGATGATGAAATGCGACGTCGCCCCGACGACGTGCGCCGGCAAGAGAAACACGCGCATGAGCAGCGGCACGACGAGCACCCCGCCGCCGATGCCGAAAAAGCTCGAGAGAAATCCGGTCACGAGCCCCGCGATCGCGAGCAGCGGCGCGCTCGTTTCGTAGACGATCGTCCGTCCCGTCGACGCGTCGACGAAGCTCTGCCGTCGACCCCACGGGAGCGATCGCGATACGCCGTTCTCGCCGCCGACCTGCTTGCGGAAGACGAGATCGATCGCGAAGACGACGAGCATCGCCGCGTACGCGAAGTCGAAGCCTCTGACGTTGAAGTGCCGCAGCGCGAGCGCGCCGAGGATGCTCCCCGGGATCGCGAGGATCCCCATCGTCAGCCCGAGCGGAACGTTGATCCGCCGCTGCCGATGGAACGCGATCGACGCGCTCGCGACGTTCGCCGTGACGAGAAAGAGCGAGGTCCCCGCGACGAGCGTCGGCGGAAGGTGGAAGACGAGGCGTAGGATCGGGATCGCGACGAACGCGCCGCCGAGGCCGACGATCGATCCGATGAAGCTCGCGAAGATGCCGAGCGCGATCATCTCGATCGCGAGGACCGCGACGTGGCTCATCGCGCGCGGAGAATTACTGCACGCGACCGATGTAACGGCGATCGCGCGTGTCGATACGGATCTGGTCGCCCGGATTCACGAACAGCGGGACCTGGACGGTCGCGCCCGTTTCGAGCTTCGCGGGCTTCGTCGTGCCCGTCGCCGTGTCGCCCTTGAAGCCCGGATCGGTTTCGACGACTTTGAGTTCGACGTGTGCGGGCAGGCTCACGCCGATCGGCGTGCCGTCGTGGAGTTGGACGTCGATCTTCGCGCCGTCTTTGAGGAAGTCGGCCGGGTCGCCGATGAGGTCGCGTTGCAACGTGATGTTCTCGAACGATTCGGCATCCATGAAATGGTAGCCGTCGGCGTCGTTGTAGAGCATCTGCATCTCGCGATTATCGACGGTCGCGCGTTCGAGTTTTTCGCCCGCGCGAAACGTGCGCTCGACCGTCGCGCCGCTCCGTACGTTCTTGAGTCGGGTTCGAACGAATGCGGAGCCCTTGCCCGGTTTCACGTGCAGGAACTCGATGACGGTCCAGAGCTGACCCTCGATCACGACCGTGACGCCGTTACGAAAATCGTTCGAAGATATCATATCCCGAACCCGTTTTGCCGCCTCGCCGAAGCGGGCCTTTTACGAGGCTGCGGGCGTGCGACCGAAGGCGAGCTTCCGTTCGGTTCCGGCGCGCAAGCGGACGAGATTCTCGCGGTGACGTAGGATCACCACGGCGATCGCGAGGATCGCGCAGATCGCGACGACGGGATGTCCGCGATACACGATCCCCACGACGATCGCCGAGAGCGACGATGCGACGATCGATCCGAGCGACGCGTAACGCGTTTTCGCGACGATCGCGATCCACGCGACGCCGAACACGAGCGCGCCGATCCACGAGAGCGCGAGCAGGCCGCCGAGCCACGTCGCCACGCCCTTTCCGCCGCGCCACCCGAGCCACGGCGTGAAGCAGTGCCCGAGCACGGCGAAGAGCGCGGCCGTCGCCGCGACGGAGGCTCCCGAGATCTGCTGCTCGAGAAGTGTCGGTAGTAAACCTTTGAGCACGTCGAGGACGAGCACGACCGCGCCGCCGAGCGCGCCGAAACTCCGTAGCGCGTTCGCGGCGCCGATGTTGCCGCTGCCGTCCGCGCGGATGTCCTTGGCGAAGAAGCGCTTTCCGACGAGCACGCCGACCGGGATCGAACCGACGAAAAACGAGCCGATCGCGACGAGGACGAGCGAGAAGAAGAGGATCATTCGGTCGGATCCTCGCTCCGGCGCGGTCGGAATTCGAGCGTGAGCGGCACGCCTTCGAAATCGAAGTTCGCGCGTAACGTGTTTTCGAGAAACCGCTTGTAACTCGACGAGACGAGATCGGGATCGTTGCAGTGGAAGACGAACAGCGGCGGATGCGTCGCGACCTGCGCGCCGTAGTACACGCGGAGCGGTTTTCCGCCGCGACCGGGTGCGGGATGCGCGTACACGGCGTCTCGGATCACCGAGTTGAGTTGCGGCGTCGGGACGCGCCGGTCGAGATTGTTCGCGACGCGCATGACGAGCGGCATCAGGCTCCCGAGCCGACGACGCGTGAGCGCCGAGAGGAACGTCACGGGCGCGAACGCCGCGAACGGAATCGCCTCGTGGATGACGTTCGTGAGTTCGCCTTGCGAGAAATCTCCGTCTTGCTGCAACGCGAGATCCCATTTGTTCGCCACGATGATGAGGCCCTTACGCTCCTCGAGGATCATCCCCGCGAGCCGTCGGTCTTGGTCGAGGATCCCCGTCATGGAGTCCATCACGAGGATCGCGATATCGCAGCGCGCGATCGCGCCGAGCGAACGGAGCGACGCGTAATATTCGATCGATCCGTGATGCTTCGTCTTGCGCCAGACGCCGGCCGTATCGATGAGCCGGATGCGATGCTCGTGGAACGCGAAGATCGTGTCGATCGCGTCGCGCGTGGTCCCCGCGACGTCGGAGACGATCGAGCGCTCCTCGCCGAGTAACGAATTCAGTAACGACGACTTGCCGACGTTGGGACGGCCGACGATCGCGAGCGCGAGTTCGGTCTCGACGGGTTTGCCCGACGCTTCGTCCGGGAGTCGCTCGACGATCGCGTCGAGCAGATCGCCCGTCCCCTCGCCGTGCAGCGCCGAGACGACGATCGGTTCTCCGAAACCGAGCCGCGCGAATTCTCCCGGAATCTGCAGGCGCACGCGTTCGGATTCGGCCTTGTTCGCGACGAGCAGAACCGGATGACGCGTCTTGCGCATGATGTGGATCACGTCGTCGTCGAGCGGCGAGAGTCCGGCCGCGCCGTCGACGACGAAGACGATGACGTCGGCGTCGGTCGCCGCGATCTCGGCCTGCGCGCGCGTGCGCGCGGCCATGTCGTCGTCCGCGAGGGCACCGGTGTCGATGCCGGCGGTGTCGACCACGCTGAACGTTCGGCCGTTCCACTCGGCGAGCGCGTAGAGGCGGTCGCGCGTGACGCCGGGCGTATCTTCGACGATCGCGAGGCGCTTGCCGACGAGGCGGTTGAACAGCGCGCTCTTTCCGACGTTCGGGCGTCCGACGATCGCCACGGTCGCCGGACGCACGGGCGCGGAAATTTCCAGATCCATCTCCCGAAGCGTTCGCCGCGCGGGTCGCGCGAACCGTGTGGCGAACCGCATCGCGTGATCATGGCTCGCGCCGCCGCACTCGTTTTCGCGACGCTCGCGCTCGCGCCGGGGCTCGCGGCCGCCGCATCGGGAGGCTCGATCTACGTGACGTCGCTACCCAGCCGGGCCGACGTTTGGGTGGACGGCGTGTACGTCGGTCGGTCGCCCGCGTTCGTGGCGGGGCTGAGCGCGGGCAAACACGGCGTCACCCTCGCGAAAGCCGGCTGGACCGTCCGCGAACTCGAGATCGGCGTCTCCGACGGCGGGATCGCCACCTCGAGCACGGCGCTCGCGGTCGGGGCGCGGGTTCCGACGGGCGGCTCGAGCGGGATGCTCGTCGTGCGGTCGATGCCTCCGGGCGCCAAGGTCCGCCTCGACGGCAAGCCCGTGCGGCTCGACGTCGGGCACGAGATCCCGGTCGGCGCGGGCACGCACGATCTCGCGTTCGAGACTTCGCACGGCACGGCCGTGCAGAGCGTCGACGTCCTCCCCGAGACGACGACGACCGTGCTCGACGTCCCGCAGGTCGAAGCGCGCCATTCGGGCGTCGTCGCGCCGGCCGAAGACTACCTGCCGACCGACAATTTCTCCGTCGACGGAACGAAGGTCGCGGTTCGCTACATGGGTCACGTCGTCACGGGGCAACTCGGCGATCCGAGCGTCCACGTCGATCGCGCGACCGTCGCGTACGACAGCGCCCCCGAACTCATCGGCGACAAACTCTACCTGCCCCTCGCGCTCCTCCAACTGCTCTCGGGCGACACGAGCAAATGACGTTCGTCGCGACGACGCGAACGAACGCGATCTAGCGCCATGGCACGAATCTACATCGAAACGTTCGGCTGTCAGATGAACGAGGCCGACTCGCAATACATCGCGGATCGCGCCGCGGCCTCGGGGTACGCCGTGACGGCCGACGCGACCGAGGCGAACGTCGTCGTCCTCAACACGTGTACCGTGCGCGACAACGCCGAACGCCGCGCGTACGGTCGGATGTCGCACTTCCGCGCGCTCAAGCGCGCGGACGATCGCGTGAAGCTCGTCGTCTGCGGCTGTCTCGCCGAACAGGATCGCGATCGGATGCACGAGACGGCGCCGTATCTCGACGCCGTGTTCGGCACGAGCGATCTCGCGCGACTCGGCGACGCGCTCGAAACGTGGCGGCCGTCGTTCGAAGATGCGGACGACGATCTCACCGAGGAACGGCTGTTGATCCGTCCGCTCGGCGGCGCGCCGGACTGCGTCGGCGACGTCTATTCGCACCTGCGCGCCTTCGTCAACGTCCAGCGCGGCTGTTCGTATTATTGCACCTACTGCATCGTGCCGTACGTGCGCGGGCGCTTCGACAACCGCCCGCTCGAGGACATCCTGCGCGACGTGCGCGCGGCGCTCGCCAAGGGCGCGCGCGAGATCACGCTCGTCGGACAGACGGTCAACGCGTATCGCGAGCCCGCGACGGGTGCGGATTTCGCGGATCTCGTCGAGCGCGTCGCCGCACTCGACGGCATGGACCGCCTGACGTTTCTCACCTCGCATCCGAAAGACTACACGGAACGGCTCGCGCGCACGATGGGCGAGGTGCCGCAACTCAGCCCGCGCTTCCATCTGCCGATGCAGTGCGGATCGGATCCGATCTTGCGGCGGATGAACCGTAAGTACACGCTCGCGCAGTATCGCGAGAAGATCGCCGCGTTCCGCGAACGCTGTCCCGACTGGTCGCTCACGACCGATCTCATCGTCGCCTTTCCGGGCGAGACCGAGGCCGATTTCGAGGCGACGCTCGCGGCGTGCGACGAGTTCGGGTTCGCGCAGGCGTTCATGTTCGTCTATTCGCCGCGGCGCGGAACGCCCGCGGCGCATTGGGAGCAGATCCCGGCCGAGATCGGCAACGCGCGGTTACGTCGCCTCGCCGAGACGGTCGATCGCAACGTCCGGGCGTGGCACGAGCGCAAACGTGGGACGACCGTGCGCGCGCTCGTGCAGGGCCCGTCGCGCAAAGATCGCTCGAAGCTCGCGGCCAAGACGACCGATAACGTCACCGTCGTCGCGCCGGCGGGCGATCTCGACGAGCGCGTCTTGCTCGAACGGCCGTGGATCGACGTTCGCGTCGACGCGCCGTTCACGTGGGGTTGCACGGGCGAGATCGTCGCGACGGCGACGCGCTTCGACGCGCGCCCGATCGCGGTCGAACGTCGCGCCGTCGTCGATCTGATCGCGCGGTAGGATCCGTGGTCCGAACGCGAGTCCTCGCGACGAGGGGTCGGCCGTGCCGTCTCGGGTCCGGGTCGAACGGCGGGTGAGCGAGACGCGGTATTCGCCGCTCCTCGAGCAGTATTTCGAGATGAAGGATCGCTACGCGGAGGCGATCTTGCTCTCGCGCGTCGGCGATTTCTACGAAGCCTACGGCGACGACGCCCAGACGATCGCGGTCGCGCTCCAGATCGCGCTGACCTCGAAAGAAGCGGGCGGCGGGCAGCGCGTCGCGATGGCGGGCGTCCCGTATCACGCGCTCGACGGGTATCTCGCGAAGCTCGTCGCGCAACGTCGCGTCGTCGCGCTCGCGGAACAACTCGAAGCGCCCGTTCCCAACAAACTCGTGCGACGCGACGTCGTCCGCGTCGTGACGCCGGGGACGCTGCTCGAAGAACATCTGCTCGAACCGAGTGCGGAGAATCTGCTCGTCGCGCTGACGGCGGGCGGCGACGCGATCGCGCTCGCGAGCGCCGACGTCTCGACCGGACGGACCGCCGCGACCGCCTATGCGGGCGACGCCGCGTTCGAGGAGACGCTCGCCGAACTCGTGCGACTCGCGCCGGTCGAGATCGTCGCCGACGTCCCCGCCGATTTCCGCGCGGCGATCGCCGCGCAGCTCCCGAACGTGCGGATCGCGACGCCGCCGCTCGCGACGGCGCTCGTCGCGACGATCGGCACGATCGACGGCTTCTCGCTCGAAGAATCCGCCGCGATGACGCGCGCGCTCGGCGGACTCGGCGCGTTCTTACGACGCGTCGGATTCGAATCGACGGAACGGTCGCTCCGCGCGTGCGAGTACTATCGCGTCCGCTCGTTCGTCGCGCTCGACGCGAACACGCGCCGCCATCTCGAACTCACGAAAGCGCAGGGCCAGAATCCCAAAGCGACGCTCCTCGCGACGATCGATCGGTGCAGGACCGCGATGGGTTCGCGCCTGCTCGCGCGGCGGCTCGCGGCGCCGCTCGTCGACGAACGCGAGATCGCCGAACGCGCCGACCGCGTCGAAGCGCTCGTCGGCGATTTTCCTTCGCGCGCGCGGCTCGGCGAGTTACTCGGCGGCGCCTTCGATCTCGAGCGGATCGTGCAGAAGGTGCGGTTCCGTCGCGCGCTCCCGCGCGATCTGGGCTCGCTGCGGCGGACGCTCCGCGTGCTCGACCCGCTCCGCGACGCGCTCCCGCCCGCGCTCGCGGCGTACCGCGAGCGGATCGGCGATCACGCGGCGTCGCTCGCGGCGCTCGAGCGGACGCTCTGCGACGATCTCCCGGCGACGCTCGTCGACGGCGGCGCGATCCGACCCGACGCCTCGCCGGAACTCGCCGAGTGCATCGCGCTCCGCGGCGACGGTCGCGAACGGATCGCCGCGCTCGAAGCCCGCGAACGCGAACGGACCGGCATCAAGGGTCTCAAGGTGAAGTACGCGAGCGCCTTCGGCTACGCGATCGAGGTGACGAACTCGCATCTCGGCAGCGTCCCGGCCGAGTACGTCCGCAAGCAAACGCTCGCGGGCGGCGAGCGCTTCGTCATTCCGGAACTCAAAGAACTCGAAGCCGCGATCTCGGGCGCGCAGACGCGCGCGCTGCTCTTGGAGCAAACGCTCTTCGCCGAACTCGTCGACACGATCGCCGCGCGGCTCGACGCGCTCCTCGCGACCGCGGACGCCCTCGCGGAACTCGACGTCGCGTGCGGCCTCGCGCAGACGGCCGCCGATCGCGGTTACGTCCGGCCGCGGTTCGTCCGCGCGAGCACGCTCGACGTCGTCGACGGACGCCATCCCGTGATGGAAGCGGTCGCGGGCGACGCCTTCGTGCCGAACGACCTCCACCTCGCCGAGTCGCACGCGCGCTTCGCGCTCCTGACGGGCCCGAACATGGGCGGGAAGTCGACGTATCTCCGTCAGGCGGCGTTACTCGTGATCCTCGCGCAGATCGGATCGTTCGTTCCGGCGAAATCGATGGAACTCGGGATCGTCGATCGGATCTTCACGCGGATCGGCGCGGGCGACGATCTCGCGTCGGGTCAGTCGACCTTCTACGTCGAGATGGCCGAAGCGTCCGCGATCTTGCGACGCTGCACGCGCCGCAGTCTCTTACTGGTCGACGAGGTCGGTCGGGGCACGGGAACGATCGACGGTCTCGCGATCGCGCAGGCGATCTGCGAATATCTCCTCGGTCTCGACGCGCGCGCGCCGATGACGCTCTTCGCGACGCACTTCCACGAACTCGTCGCGCTCGCCGAACGCTGGCCGCTCGTCGAGAACTTCCACGTGACGGCCGTCGAGAACACCGCGCGTTCGGGCGCGCCCGTCTTCTCGCACCGCGTCCTCCCGGGGAGCACGTCGCGCTCGTTCGGCATCGAGGTCGCGAAGATGGCCGGCCTTCCGAGCGGCGTGATCGCCCGCGCGCGCGAGATCGCCGACGCCCTTGGTGCCCGCCCGACCCTCGAAGGTCAGGTGCCCCTGCGATCGCGCCTCGCCGCGACGGGCGGCCGCGAGGAAACGCAATTGTCGCTCGAGCTCTAGGGGGCTCCTGAGGGCCCATGCGCGGCCCTTCGAGCGGGCATTCCTTCACGCGGCGCCGGCTCGGTTTTTCGGTCGCGCTCGATCTCCGAGACGACGGCGACGAACGGCGACCGCGATCCGATGGACGCGCGGTGACAGGATCTTCGCAGGAAGAATGGTTACACTGCGGCCTGTGCGAGCGGTACGGCGGATTTTCTATTCCCTCATGTTCGGGTGCTGCGTCGTCGCGTGGGCCGCGCCCGCGTTCGCGCAGAGCGATACGGGTGAGATCCGGATCACGGTCGTCGATGCGAGCGGCGGGGCGCCGCTCGCGGACGCGCGGACGATCCTGCTCGGGCCGCAGAGCGCGAGTTCGCTCACGACGCGAGCCGGGCTGATCGTCTACACGGACGTCCCGACGGGGATCTATCGCGTGCGCGTCCGCAAATCCGGATTCGATACCGGATCCTCCAAGGAGTTCGACGTGCTCCAGGGGCGCTCGGTCGACGTGCGCGTGGAGCTCTCGGCGTCGAATCCGTCGGGGCTACGCGTGATCGGCCGGGTCGTCGCGACGACGCACGTCTCGGTCGCGACGAGCGACATCAACGAGAACAGTCCCGTCCGTCGCATCTCGAATTCGCTCACGGACGCGCTCGATCAGGTCGCCGGCGTCTCGGTGACGCAGGACGCGACCGATCCCAACAGCGCGGTCACGGTGTCGCTACAGAATCACGACGAATCGCAGACGGCGATCACGCTCGACGGCATCCCGCTCTCCGCACCCGGGAGCGCGACGAACCTGCGCGGGATCGGCACCGATCTCTTCGCCGGTTCGAGCGTGAGCACGGGACCGACGGCGGGCGCGCTCGGCGGCGGCGTGAATTTCCGGACGCTGCAACCGACGCAGTCGCTGCAGTTCCGCGCGAGCGGCGACACGGGGACGTTCGATCGTTCGAATTATTCGCTCGCGGGGACGGGGAGCGTCGGCGGGCTCGGGATCGCGCTCCAACACACCTGGCGTGGATCGAACAATCCGCTCACGTTCCGCACCTACGAAGATCAGAGCGGCTTCACGTACGCGCACGAGGGCGAATCGACGAGCCTTGGCGATTTCGCGAAACTGCGCTATCGACTCGGCGACGATCGGACGACGATCAACGCCACGGCGCTCTCGAATAATTTTGCCGCGACGTCGATCTGCGCGCAGGACGTGACGCTCCTGCCGTGCGGCATCGGTCCGGGCAACGGGAACGACGGCCGCTTCGGTTTCGCGTACGCGACCGTGAACTCGCTCGTCGGTAACGTCACCACGGCGTTCTCCGGGTACACGAGCGCGCACCGTCAGACGAACGACGACGCCAACCGGTACGTGCTCGAACCGCCCTGCGCGGTCGACGCGATCGCCCAGGGACCGTGCGATCCGAACGCGGGCTACGAGGAGACGCTCTTCCCCTCGATCGGAACGAGCGATCAGTTGACGCGCGGCGTGGCGTACAGCGCCTCGATCCCGCAAGGACGCCACACGCTCTCGTTCACGGGGAACACCTACGCGTCGATCTCGTCGAACGAACCGATCGCGGGATCGCGCTTCCAGCTTCCGTTCACGAACGCGATCTCGTCGACGAGTTACGGATTCTCCGACAGTTACAAGTATAGCGACCGGCTCTCGCTCCAGCCGAACGTCTCGCTCGTGAACACGACGACGCTCGGGACGAGCGTGCTCGGCGGGATCGGCGCGACGTGGCAGCCGCAAACGGCGGATCGCTTCGGCATCTCGACCTCGTTCGGCAGTTCCCAGCCGAGCATCGATCTCAACCGCTCGTTCTCCGATCCCTCGGGCGCGCGTTTCGATTGCGGCGCGAAGACGGCGCTCGTCGCCGGTCCGGGCGATACGAACGGCGGCGCGCAATCGGCCGCGTCGCTCGACGCGAATTGGACGCACACGTTCGGCGGGAACCAACTCTCGGTCGACGCCTTCTCGCAGGTGCAATCGGGTCAGGTGATCACGGCGCTCGTCGAAGAACCGGCCGCGTATTATCCGGCGGGCTATCTCGACGCGTTGCACGCGGCGTACGATTCGCCGAGCGTCTGCGGCGGCACGGCGTCGCCGACCACGTACGCGCAGGTGCCCGTCTCGGGGACGCGACGGATCTATCGCGGGATCAACCTGCGCGGCCGCTTCGGTATCGGGCGCAACGTCGTCGTCATTCCGAATTATTCGCTCAACGCCGCGATCCTCACGTCCGCGAGCGCGCGGCTCGCGGACGGCCCCTCGACGACGATCGTCGGCGCGCAATTGCCGAACCGACCGCTCCATCGCGGGAACGTGACGGTCGACGCGTACCTGCCGCAGAGCGGCATCGAACTGCTCGGCAACGCGTCGTACACGGGGACGAACAACCAGCAGAATCTCGGGCCGTACGTGAGCGTTTCGGCGGGGATCTCGCATCGCTTCGGTCCGGGTCAGGTGACGTTGTTCGAGAACAACGTCTTCGATACGTACGGCGGCGTGTTCGCGACCGACGCGAACGCGCTCGCGCTCCCGCTCTCCGACGGCACGACGCTGCGGACGGCGGCGGTACCGCTCGTTCCGCGTTCGATCAATCTCTCGTACACGACCGTCATCGGCGGTCCGCGACCGGGTCCCGCGTTCGCCTCGATCGCGACGGGCGGCCGCGGTCGGACGATCGCGCAGGCCACGCCGCCGCCGGCGCCCGAGCCGTCGGGGCCGCCGCGCGGCGCGCGGTTCGTTCCGGTTCCGCCGCCGCCCGGCGTCGATCCGCTCTCGCTCGCGACGTCGCGCGAATCGTGTACGACGGACCTCCAAGCGGACGCGAAGCCCGTATTCGACCAGCTCCGCGCCTACGCGACGGCGTATGCCGCGAAGGCGACGCCGCCGGCGATCGCGGCCTTCGACGTGACCGCGCATCCGGCGACGAAAGATCCTTCGGTGCCGTACTATCTCGAACTCCGTCCGCATCGTCCGCAGGGTGCTCCCGGCGGTGCGAACGGTCCGCGCGGGCAGGACGGTGCGGGCGGCCCGGGCGGCCCCGGCGGCGATCGCGGTTTCGGCGGCGGCCCGCCGCCGGGCGGCGGCTTCGGCGGTCCCGGCGGCGGGCCGGGCGGGCCGGGCGGCGGACCTCCGCCGGGCGATGGCGGCGGACCGCCCGGTGAAGGCGGTTCGCCCGAGAGTTCCGCGCAAGCGAACGCGCGACGCGAGGCCTTCCGCAACGATCCGAACCTGCGCGCCTTCCGTGCGTTCACCGGGTGCGCGTACCTCACCGCGTGGACCGCGGCGCAAGCGAGCGCGAAGGGGATCGCGACGAACGGTCGTCCGGGACTCTACTACGTGCCGGGCGTCGGACTCGTCTTCGTCCGACCCGCCGAGTTACCGCAGGGCGGCGGCAGCCTCAAAGCGGGAGGCTGAAGCAAAAACTAACGCCGCGTTCGTACTCGAACGCGGCGGAAAGCGGGGTGGGTGCGGAGCGGCGCTCGCGCGCCGTGGCGGTTACGCGGCTTTCGTCGCGGTCGCGGGCGACGCGTGGCGCGCGATCATGAGGCAGCGGGCGGTCGCGGGCCGCTCGCCCGCGGGCGCCCACGCGATGCGCGCGTTGTTGAAGGCCGTGCGCATCTTGCGACTTCCGGGTTCGAGTGCGACGGTGAGACCGAGTTCGCGCGCCGCGAGGAGCGCGCCGTCGAGTTTCTCCATCCCGATCTGCGAGGTGAGCGTGACGTGTTTCGTGGAGACGACGACGCTCGTCGCGCCGTCTCGCGCGTGGACGGCGATCGTCTCCGCGACGATCTCGCCGAGCGTGGAATCGAGGTCGCCGATCAATTCGACGACGAGGGCGCGTTCGTGAATGTGGGGTTCCGAAGCGTGACTCTGCATGAGCAGAAGTATCCCGTGCGAGCCTTCGAACTGCCTGAGAAGCCGGTGAGAATGGAACTCTCAGCTTGCTCTAAGAGAACGACCGTAGCATAGTGGTGCAATGTCGAACGCGCGCATCCTCGTCATCGACGACGAACGGCACATCCGCGAACTGCTCGAGATCGGGCTCGCCGACGACGGGTACGAAGTTCGCTCGGCCGCCGACGGTCAGATCGGTCTCCAGATCGCGCGTCATTGGGAGCCCGACGCGATCGTGCTCGACGTCATGCTCCCGAAGGTCGACGGCATCGCGCTCTTGCCGATGTTCCGCAAACTCACCGAGGCGCCGATCGTGATGCTGTCGGCGAAGGGCGAGACGAACGATAAGATCGCGGGATTGCACGGCGGCGCCGACGATTACGTTACGAAGCCGTTCGAGATCGCCGAACTCATCGCGCGGCTCGAGACGGCGTTACGTCGACCGAAGCTCGCGCAACCGCAGACGCTCCGTTTCGCCGATCTCGAGATCAATCTCGAAACGCGGATCGCGACGCGCGCCGAAAAACGCATCGCGCTCTCCGCGCGCGAATACGATCTCCTCGTCGTCTTGTTGCGCAATCCCAATCGCGTGCTCAGTCGCGATCAGTTGCTCGATTCGGTATGGGGCACGGAGCGGTTCGTCGGCCCGGGCGCGGTCGAGACGTACGTCTCGTATCTGCGCGCGAAGATCGATCACGGCTTTCCGAGCCGCTTGATCCACACGCATCGGGGTGTCGGCTACTCGCTACGCGAACAGTAATGCATGTTCCGTAGCCTCGCGACGCGCCTCACGGCGAGTTACGTGCTCGCCGCGATCGTCCTCATCGTCATCGTCATCGCGGCCGTTACCACGTTCGCGCTTTCGTCGTTCGGCGTCGCGGTGCGGGCGGCGAGCGCCGCGGTCGCGCGGAGCGCCCCGGACGAAGCGCGCGTGCAGATCGCACGCGAGGGGTCGCTCGCGAAAGCGGCGCCCTCGATCGTCCGCAATCTCTCGCAAGAGAATCTGCGCGTCGTCATCTTCGGGATGGGAAAAACGGGCCGTCAGTTTCTCGCCGGTACGGGACCGGCCGACGCCAACGGTCGCTTCACGGTGACGACGGCGAGCGATCGCGACCGCGCCGACGGCGGGCCGGGGCCCGGCGGGCCGGGCGGCCCGCCGTTTCCCAACGGCGCGGGCGGGCCCGCCTCCGGTGCGGCGCCGCCCGGACCGCCGCCGCCGTTTCCGCCGCGCCGCTTCGAACGCATGGAGCCGTTCCCGTTCGGACTCGATCTCTTCCTCAAACTCGAGCCCGTCAACGTCGCGATCCCGGGCGGTCGCCTCACGATCTTTCCGAACCCCACGCCGATCGCGGATACGATCCACGACTTCTGGCTCGCGATGTTGCCGATCGGCGCGTTCGTGATCGTGCTCGCGTGGTTTCTCGGCCGCGCGATCGCGCAGCAGGCGCTCCGTCCGCTCGCCGCGACGACGCGTTCGCTCGAGCGTTTCGGCGCGGGCGATTTCACGCCGCGCACGATCGAGACGTCGGAACGCAACGAAATCGGCGCCCTCGTGCTCGCCTACAACGCGGCGGCCGCGCAGGTCGCCGCCGCGTTCGAGGAACGGCGCGCGGTCGAGGCGCAGATGCGGCAGTTCGTCGCCGACGCGAGTCACGAATTGCGCACGCCGCTGACCGTCATCATGGGCTTCATCGACGTATTGCGTCGCCGCGCCGGAAGCGACGAATCGAGTGCGACGCGGATCTACGACACGATGCTCGCCGAGAGCCGACGGATGCGCGCGCTGATCGAAAAACTCATCCTGCTCGCGCGTCTGGAGCATCCCGGCGTCGAAGCGCGCGCGAGAGAGACGTTCGATCTCTGCGAGCTCGCAGAACGGATCGCGACGCCGTACGCCGTCTTGCCGGACGCGCCCGCGGTGCGCGTCGAGCGCGTCGGCACCGCGCTCGCCGTCGGCGACGAATCCGAGATGCACGACGCGATCGGCAACCTCGTCGAGAACGCCGTGAAGTACGCGCCGGGCGCGCCCGTCTTCATCCGGGCGCGTAGCGAAGGCAACGACGCGATCGTCGAGGTGATCGACGGCGGTCCCGGCATCGCGGCCGAAGAGCAAGAGCACGTGTTCGACCGCTTCTACCGCGGATCGGAACGGGGCGAATCGGAGGGTTTCGGCCTGGGGCTCGCGATCGCGCGGCGCGCGGTCGAGCGTGCCGGCGGCGAACTCACGCTGCTCAGTCGGCCGGGGGCCGGCTGTCGCTTCACCGTGCGCGTTCCGCGCGCGCGGCGCGGGGACGCGATCAAGCTCGCCGTATAGAGATCCTCGTGATCCGGTTACTCGACGCGACGACGGTCGGACAGATCGCGGCGGGCGAAGTCGTCGAACGACCGCTCTCGGTCGTGAAAGAACTCGTCGAGAACTCGCTCGACGCCGGCGCGACGCGGATCGCGGTCGATATCCGTCGCGGCGGTCTCGACCGGATCGACGTGCTCGACGACGGCATGGGGATCGCGCGCGACGAGCTCGCGCTCGCGTTCGCGCGGCACGCGACGAGCAAGCTCGGCGACGCGAGCGATCTCGAGCGGATCGCGACGCTCGGCTTCCGTGGCGAGGGTCTCGCGAGCATCGCCGCGATCGCGCGCGTGCGCCTCGTCTCGCGCCCGCTCGGCGGCGAGATCGGGTACGCCGTGGACGCGCACGGCATCGCGGTCGGCGAACCGGAGCCGATCGCGACGCCCCTCGGCACGCGCGTCGTCGTCGAAGATCTGTTCGGCAACGTGCCGGTCCGCCGCGAATACGTCCGGTCGCCCTCGGCCGAGTTCGCGCGCATCTCGACGTTTCTCGCGACGCTCGCGCTCGCGTATCCGCACGTGACGTTCTCGCTCGCGCACGACGGTCGACCGACGTTCGTGTTCCCCGCGTCGCCCGCGCTCGCGCAACGTCTCGCGCACGTGTTCGGATCCGCCGCGAGCTCGCTCGTCGCGTTGCGCGAATTCGCCGCGCCGGGCGCGCGCGTGCGCGGTTACGTGAGCCGTCCGGGGACCGATCGCGGCGACCGGCGGATGCAGCTGCTCTTCGTGAACGATCGCCTCTTGCGTTCGACGCTGCTCGCGGGTGCGTGGAGCGCGGCGTATGCGTCCTACGCGCTCGTCGGACGGCACGCGTTCGGCGTGCTGTTCGTCGACGTCGATCCCGATCACGTCGATCCGAACGTCCATCCCACGAAAAGCGACGTGCGTTTGCGCAAACCCGAAGCGGTTCACGACGCGGTACGCGGCACGATCGCGCGAACGCTCGCCGAGGATGCGAACGAACGCGTCCGCGCGGCGCTGTCGTGGG
>CAZZXB010000043.1:0-4033 GCA_964658025.1 uncultured Janthinobacterium sp. | reverse complement strand
CGCGCCGCCGGTCGGCGCGGATCGCGGCGCGATGCTCGGCTCGGGCGATGCGGGGAGGCGCGTCGAGCGCGACATGCCGCGTCTCGATTGGAACGGGTTCTCGAGCGGTTCGCCCGACGGTGCGCGAGCCGAAGACGGCGGAGCGAACGGCGTCTCCGAAACGCCGACGGCCCCGCGCATCCTCGCGCAACTCGACGACACGTACATCCTCGCGACCGACGGCAGCGCGCTCGTCCTCGTCGACCAACACGCCGCACACGAACGCGTCGCCTACGAGGCGATCGCCGCGCGCGCGCGCGACGGGACGGCGCCGAGCGAACCGCTCCTCGTGCCGTACACGATCGAACTCGACGCGGCGTCGGCGGAGCGCTTCGAACGGACGCGCGAATCGCTCGCGCGCGCGGGGTTCGACGCGGAACCGTTCGGCGAGCGCGCGTACCGCGTCGTCGCGACGCCCGCGGGCTACGGCGCGCGCGCCTTCGACGTGCGCGCCTATCTCGACGACGTCGGCGACGCGGTCGCCGGTCTCGGTCCCGAAGAGCGCGTCTGGGCGTCCCTCGCGTGTCATTCGGTCGCGCGCGCGGGCGACCGCCTCGAATACGCGGAGATGACGGCGCTCGTCGCGCGCCTCGTGCGCTGCGCGAACCCGATGCACTGCCCGCACGGTCGCCCGACGATCGTGCGCATCGAGGCCGACGCGATGGCGCGCATGTTCAAGCGGATCTAGTGTTCCGTTTCGGAGATCGCGCGACGCGACGCGAGCGCGCGCGCCCGTCCTCGCGGGTGACGGGGCGTTAGCGCGATGTCCGCGGTCCTGTTGCTCTGCGGCGCGACGTGCTCGGGAAAAACCGAACTCGCGGTCGCGCTCGCCGAGCGGTTCGATGCGGAGATCGTCGGGGCGGATTCGCGTCAGATCTATCGCGGGATGTCGGTCGGCACCGCGGCGCCGAGCGCGGCCGTGCGCGCCCGCGTACCGCACCATCTCGTCGAGTTCCTCGATCCGCGCGAACGCTACAGTGCCGCACGATTCGCGAGCGACGCGACGGCGGCGATCCGCGACATCCACGCGCGCGGCAAGCGCGCGATCGTCGTCGGCGGAACGGGGTTCTACCTGCGCGCGCTCGCGGGCGAGGTCGGGCTCTCGCCCACGTACGACCCGAACCTGCGGGAACGGCTCGCGCGCGAGGCGACCGTCCATCCGACGGAGACGTTGCACGCGTGGCTCGCGTCGCGCGATCCCGTTCGCGCCGCGGCGATCGAACCGCGCGACGCCTACCGCGTGACGCGCGCGCTCGAAATCGCGCTCGGTACGGATGCGGACGGAGCGCGCGAGCCGCGCGAGACGCCGCCGACGCTCCGCACGCTCGGACTGCGCTACGCGCGCGTCGCGTTAGCGGTCGATCCCGCGACGTCGCTCGAACGGATCGCGGCGCGCACCGATCGGATGCTCGCGGCGGGATTCGTCGAGGAAGCGGAACGGATCGGTCCCTCCGCGATCGCGGCCGATGCCGTCGGTTATCCGCACGCGCTCGCCTATCTCGCGGGACTCTGCACGGCGGACGCGTTGCGCGCGCACCTCGTGCGCGCGACGACGCGTTACGCGAAACGTCAGCGGACGTGGTTCCGCGCCGAAGCCGACGTCGCGTGGCTCGCGCCCGACGACGTCGCCGCGGTCGTCCCGTCGTTGCTCGGCTGGGAGCCGTCGCAGGATGCGCTCCGGGGCGACCGAAGGCGACCTCATGGCTAACAACGGCGGCGCGAATCCCATGGCGTCGCGCGCCCAATTGCAAGACGCGTATCTCGCCGAGGCCAAGCGTCAGGACATCGCGGTCACGGTCTATCTCGTCAACGGATTCCAACTCCGCGGAACGGTCAAGGGCTACGACGCCTTCACGATCGTGCTCGAATACGAGCACCGCCTCCATCTCATCTACAAGCACGCGGTGTCGACGATCTCGCCGCAGGCGCCGCTGACGCTCCCGGAATGAAGGCCGCGCCCGCGTCCGTGCGTCTCGTGAAGATGCACGGCACGGAGAACGCGTTCGCCGTACTCGACGAGCGCCCGCCGCGCTTCGACGATTATGCGGAACTCGCGCGCGCGCTCTGCGCCCCGAGCGGTCCGATGGGCGGCGCGGACGGCCTGCTCGTCGTTCTCGATCCGCCCGACGCAGTCGGTTCGGGCGGCGACGCCCTTTCGGCGGCCGATTCCGACGATACGTCGCGGGCGATCGCCGAGATGCGCGTGTTCAACGCCGACGGGAGCATCGCGGAGATGTGCGGCAACGGCGTGCGCTGCGTCGCGCGGTATCTCGCCGAGCGCGGCGCGGGCGACGCGTTCGCGATCGCGACGCTCGCCGGCCGGATCGGCGTGCGCGTGCGCGCGCGAGAACCGTTCGACGTCGAAGTCGACGTCGGTCCCGTGGGGTTTCCGAACGACGGACGCCCGGAAACGATCGCACTCGCCGGAACGTCGTTCGCCTTCCACGAGGCGTCGCTCGGGAATCCGCACGCGGTCGCGTTCGTCGACGACGTGGACCTTTACGATCTCGTCGCGCTCGGAGAGGCGGCGCAAGCGCACGCGCGCTTCCCGGCGGGCGTGAACCTCCATCTCGCGCAGACGATCGATCGATCGACGCTCCGCGTCCGCCATTTCGAACGCGGCGTGGGGCCGACGCGGGCCTGCGGCACGGGCGCCGTCGCGTGCGCGGCCGTCGCGATCGTCGCGCGCGACGCGACCTCGCCCGTCGTCGTGCGCGTTCCGGGCGGCGATCTCGGCGTCGCGTGGCGACCGGGCGAGACGGCGCGTTTGCGCGGTCCCGCGGTGACCCTCTTCGAGCGAGACGTCACGCCGTGACGTCGTACGCCGCGCGATGAAGCCCGTCGGCCTCGCGTACGCCGACGATCGGGGGCGGATCTACTTCGACGAAGACGCCTCGCCGCTCGCCGACGGAGGCGACCTGCGCTCGCCGCGTCGCGACGAACTCATCCCGGCGCCGCCCGGCACGCTTCCGACGATGCTTCCGAAGCGGACGCCGTCGCTCGCCCGGGGCGGGACGGCCGAGAGACGCACGACGCTCGGCGCGCTCCTGCCCGCCGGGTACACGCGCCTCCTCTTGCCCGCATTCGTCGCGAGACCGAACGCGCCGACGTTACCGCTCTTCGGCTATTCGTTCGCGTGCGTCGTCGACGACGAACTGCACGTCGCCGCCATGCGCACCGACGAAAGCGAGGATTGGCGGCCGCGCGCCTTCGCAAAAGACGAACTCGAATCGATCGTCGCCCGTCGTCGCGCGCGCGATCCCGAGAACGGCGTCCTCGCGCAGCTCGATACCTGCGCGACGCGCTACGCCTGCTTTACCGCGCAGAACGTCTTTCTCGAACGCGGCGAAGCGGCGCTTCCGGTCTCGCCGAAATGCAACGCGCGCTGCGTGGGCTGCATCTCCGAACAGGAGCCTGACGCCGGCATCCCCTCGCCGCAGACGCGCGTCCGCGACGAAGTCCAGGCGGACGAACTCGTCCGTATCGCGCTCGCGCATCTCGAACGCGTCCCGGACGGCATCGTCTCGTTCGGTCAGGGTTGCGAGGGCGAACCGTTACTCCGCGCGACGACGATCGCGCGCGCGATCGAATCGATCCGCAAAGCGACGCCGCACGGAACGATCAACGTCAACACGAACGGTAGCCTACCGAAATCGCTCGCCATGCTGATCGACGCGGGGCTCGATGCCGTGCGCGTGAGCCTCAATTCGTTTCGGCCCGCGACGTACGCCGCGTATTATCGCCCGCTCGGCTACGATCTCGAGGACGTGTTCGCGAGCGCACGTCTCGCGGTCGACGCGCGCCTGCGCGTCTCGCTCAACCTGCTCACGCATCCCGGCGTCACGGACGACGTCGCGGAAGTCGGAGCGAGCGACGCGTTCCTGCGCGACGTGCCGGTGACGATGGTGCAGACGCGCACGCTCAACATCGATCCCGCCCGTTACTTCGCCCTCGTCGGCCGCCCGACGACCCCGCCGCTCGGCATGCGCGAGGC
>CAZZXB010000042.1:0-21623 GCA_964658025.1 uncultured Janthinobacterium sp. | reverse complement strand
GGCGACGACGCCCGCGGCGGAGACGATCGTCCCGCGCGCGCCCGGGCCAGCGTCGAGGATCGGAAGTCCGGCGTGCGGCGCGGCGCCGAGCGCGATCATGACGTCGGCGTCGGCGACGCGCGCGAGATCCGCGAGTCGTGCGATCGCGCCGGGCTCGCGTTCGAGCGAGAACGCGATGCGCGCGCGTTCGGCGCGCGTCGCGCCGAGCGACGGAATCTCGAGCGGTCGCGCGTGGCGAGCCGCGCTCGCGCGCGGTCGGACGATCGCGGTGACGAGTTCCTCGCGATCCTCGCTCCCGCGCGCGAGCTCGGCTCCGGTCGCGTCGAAGATCGCGCTCTTGCCGCAATACGCGACGCTCTCGCGTTCGACCCCGACCTTGTTCGCGACGACGAACGGTACGTCGTTCTCTCGCGCGCGCACGGCCGCCATGAGATCGGCCTGTGCGTTCTCGAACGATCGCGGGTCGCGACCGCTCGTCACCCACGCGGTCGGCATGACGAGCAGTTCGGCGCCGCGTTCGCACAGGGTCGCGGCGATCGTGGGAATCCGTCCGTCGGCGCACACGAGTAATCCCAAGCGGCCCGCGGGCGTGTCGATCGGCTCGAGCGTCTCTCCCGGCGAGAACCAGCGGCGATCGAAGTGCCAGAGAAACTGCTTCGCCGCGAATCCGAGTTCGGAGCCGTCGGGACCGACCGCGATCGCCGCGTTAAAGGTTCGGTCGCGTACGATTTTCGCGGAACCGTAGACGATCGTCGTCGCGTGCGCGCGCGCGAGATCGCCGACGTCTCGCGCGACCGCTTCGAGCACTTCGGGATCGACGGGTTCCTCGCCCAGAACGTAGGCGGGAACGGTCCCTTCGGGGAGGACGACGAGCTTCGCGCCGGCGCGCGCGGCCTCGGCGACGAGACCTTTCGCGCGTTCCCAGGCGGTCGCGAAGTCGTCGCGGTCGTGCGCTCGCAGCTGCACGCATGCGACGGGTATTTGGGGGGGCGTCACGGAAAAGTTGTCTCCAAAGTCCCTAAGCCGACGGGATCACATCGAAGGGATATCAACGTGAAGCGATTCATCGGAATTGTCGCTGCACTTACGGTCGCGTCCTCTCCGGACGCGGGCGTCGCCGCGACGACGACGGTCGCCGCCGTGCAGAAGAAGCCGGCGGTCTCGGCCCAGCGTCCGCACCTCACCGCCGCACAGAAAGAGGCCGCGCGTCTCGCGGCGGTCCGCGAACTCGCCCCGGCCGACGAATATTTCGGTCCGCTCAAGCTCAGCATCATCGGGATCCGCAACACGATCCGCGACGTCGGCCTGCGCTACGATTACAATCACGAGATCGGGCCGCAATCCTATAACAGCGCGCAGATGGCCGAAAAATCGATCCGCGACTGGGAGAAGAAGTACCCGCACGACGACCAACTCCCGCGGGCCGTCTTCTACTTGCAACGGTTGTACACGAAGCTGTTGACGCAGCCGTCGCGCGATCGCGCGCACGTCGTCGCGCTGTGGATGTTCTCCGATTTCGCCAAATCTCCGCAATCGCGCCAACTGAAAAAGACGGTCGCGGTCGAGCATCTCGCCGCGATTCCGCCGCCCGGGCCCGCGACGCCCGCGCCCGGGAGTTACGCATCGGATTTCGGGCCGAAATATCCGTCCGATTTCACCGCGCAAAACCCGCAGGCATCGCCCGCACCGAATCGCTAATCGCTCGTCGCGACGGCGACGCGCGCGCGGCACCCTCGCACGCACGGCCGACGTAGCAAAAAGCCCCCGCACCTGCGGGGGCTTTTCGATCCGACGACGCGATCGCGAACGTCAGAAGTGAATTCCGAGACCTGCGTACGGACCGTCGTGCGTGAAGTCGCTCGATGCGTTTTGCTTCACGTAGCCCCGGTCGCCGAGGTATCCGCCCTCCAAGAAGATCGGGCTCGAGCCCAGACTCAAACTGAGTCCGACGTTGTACTTGAGGTACCGGTACTGCACTTCGCCGAACGTTCCGTCGCCGAGGTTCTGGGAACCGTTCGTGCGCACGAGCGGATAGTAGTAGATCGATCCGTAGAGCGAGAGCGCGCGATCGAGATCGGGGAGCTTTTCGGCACCGAATCCGAGCCCGTGCTGTTGCGTGGGAAACGCGCCGCCTTCGTAGTTCGTGTTGCGGAACTCGTAGCCGACGCCGACGTAGATGCGCGGATCGGCGATCTTCAGCGCGAAGCGCGCGTCGACGTCGTCCTCGCGTGCGTCGAACGACGGCACGTAGGCCGATCCTTGCTTGCCGATCGCCGTGACGCAACTCGCGCTCGACGCGGTATTCGGCGAGCATCCCGCTTGGCTCGTGGCGAGACCGTCGCCGCGATGCGTGTAGCGGAAACTGCGGAAATCGCCCTCGATCATCCAGGGCAGGTTGAGCAGCGGGAACTCGAACGCCGCGTTCGCGCGGAACGACGGCTTGTCGTTCTGACCCGCGTTGAACTCGTTGTAGACGTTGGGGCTCACGAGGTAGTCGCCGACGATGAAGCGCTCGTAGTGTTTGACCACGGGAGCGGGCGTCGCCGAAGGCGCGGCGGTCGGCGACGGAGCGGCGGGCGCGGCCGTCGGTTCCGGGCTCGGCGGCGGTGACGGCGGCCCGACCGGGACGTAGCGGACGACGACGAGGCGCTTGTCGGCGACCCACAGGACGTACGCGCCCATCCCTTCGGAGATGACGCGGAGCGGGACGACGAGCGTGCCCTTATAGATCTCCGGCGGCACGTCGAGCGGACGGCTCTCGCCGTTGATCGAGACTTCCGGTTTTCCGACCGTGACCTTCACGTCGGCGCCGGGTTTGCTGACGTCGACGGCCTTCGTCGAAGCGTCGAACGAGACCGTCGCGCCCATCTGCTCGAAAACGGAGCGGAGCGGGACCAAGATCGTTTTGCCGCGCACGAGGGCGGCGAGCACGCGACCGGCTTTGAGGCGATCGGGCTTCGAATAGACGTGGTGGTCGTTGAACAAGATCGGAACTTCGCCCGACGGCGGATTTCCGAAATCGGGAGCGGGCGACGTCGCAGCGGCCTGAGCGACCTGCGACGAGCCGCTCGCGACGGCCGGAACACGCGTCGAGACGAGGCTGAACAGTACGGCGAACGACACCGCGAGTACGGCGGTGCTCAGTCGTTTCAATGCATCCTCCAAGCGGGTGAGATTTCTTCCGGGGAGACGGATCGAGGAGAATATCGGAGTCGTTCCGCGCCTCGGATCGTGACGGCGCACTCATGTGAAACGATAGCAGAACGCGCCCTCCGCGTACTGCGGAGGGCGCGTTCCGATCGATCGTTCTAGACGGATCGGTTCCTAGAAGTGGAGTCCGAGACCGCCGTAAAACGAGTTTTCGGAGAATCCGCTGGGAGCGTTCTGTTTCGCGCTACCCTTATCGCCGAGGTAACCGAGATCGAGGAAGAGCGGCGTGCTCGGAACCTTGATCGCGAGACCTGCCTGATAGTGGAGCAGGCGATACTGAAGCTGCTGCGACTGTCCGAAGATGTCGGTGTAATCACCGCTGATCGACGGATAGTAGTAGACGCTTCCGTAGATGTCGATCGGCTGGTCGAAGTTCGCCAGCTTTTCGACACCGCCGCCGAAGCCTTTCTGGCGGGGATATCCGTAGTTGTTGTAACGTTCCAGATAGCTGACCGCGAGGAAGATCTTCGGGTTGGCGACGCCGATCCCGAAGCGTCCGTCGGCTTCCGTGTCGCGAGCGTCGAACGACGGCACGAACGCGGAACCGGCAGCCGGTCCGACCGTGGCGACGCAGCCGGGTTCGGCGGAGCCGACGCAGCTGATCGTGGTCGGGTCGAGCGTCGTGGCTCCGGCGCTCGAACGATGCGGGTAGCGGTACTGACGGAGATCGCCTTCCGCCATGAGGGCGAGATCGCCCAGGCTGAAGGTCACGCCGATACGGCCCGCGCCGCTGACGCCGCCCTTGTTACCGGGCGAGAACTCGTTGTAGACCTTGGGATCGAAGAGCGCGTCGGCGGCGACGAAGAACTGCGCGCCGGCGGTGGCCTTCGGAGTCGGAGTCGGGGTGGCGGTCGGAACCGGAGCGGGCGTCGCGACCACCGGCGGAGCCGTGGGCGGCGGGGACGGCTGAACCGGGAGGTAACGAACGACGACGAGGCGCTTGTCGGCGACCCAGAGGACGTAGGCACCCATGCCTTCCGAGATCACGCGCAACGGCACGACGAGCGAGCCCTTGTAGATCTCGGGAGGGACGTCGAGCGGACGGCTCTCGCCGTTGATCGACACTTCCGGCTTACCGACCGTTACCTGAACGTCGGCGCCGGGCTTGGAGACGTCGACGGTCTTCGTCGACGCGTTGTACGAGACCGTGGCACCCATCTGTTCGAACATCGAGCGCAGCGGAACAAGGATCGTCTTCCCGCGTACCAATGCGGCCAGGACACGACCCTTTTTCAGGCGGTCGGGTTTCGAGTAGACGTGCTGGTCATTATAAAGGATCGGGACTTCACCGGACGGCGGCGTACCGAAATCGGGCGCCGGCGTCTGAGCGCGGACCGGCGAGATCGCCGAAGCCGCGAAGGCCACGATCCCGAACGCGGCCGTCGCCAACAGGGCGATGACGCGCGAAACGAGTCGTTTCACTATTCCTCCTAAGGATAGGGAGCGTGGACAGTATTCTAGGGGATTAAGCCCGAAAACACAGCCGCCTTCGTACCCGTCTCGATTTGCACCGAAACGGAACGTTTTGGATTCTAATGTGCCATGTTACCGAATCGTGGTCCCCGTCACGACGTACTTGTGATCGGCGCGGGAATCGCCGGCCTTACGGCCGCCGCTACCCTCGCCGCGCACGGCGAGCGAACACTCGTCTTAGAACGGCACAACGTGCCGGGCGGATGCGCTTCGTTCTATCAACGTGACGGATATCGCTTCGACGTGGGAGCGACGCTCGTCGGCGGCTTCGGAACGCGGGGCGTCCACCGCTTGCTCAACGCGCGACTCGGCATCGATGTTTCAGCGACGGCGATCGAGCCGTCGATGATCGTGCATCTCCCCGACGTCTCGGTCGTGCGATACGGGGATTCGCGCTGGGTGACGGAGCGGATGCGCGCGTTCGGTCCGGGGGCCGAGCCCTTCTGGCGCCGACAGGAGCGCGTCGCCGATCTCGCGTGGGACCTCTCGACGCGGTTTCCGGCTCTGCCGTTCGATCTCTGGGGTGCCCGGGCGTTCGCGCACGCGCTCCGGCTGGCGCACCTGCCGCTCGCCGGGACCCTCGGACGCAACGTCGCCTCGATCTTGCCCGACCGTGCGAGCGCGCGGCTGCGTGCCTTCGTCGACGCGCAACTCCTGATCACGGCGCAGAGCGACGCGCGCGGCGCCGATCTCGCCTACGGATGCACGGCGCTCGATCTCGCGCGCGAGGGGACGTTCCATCTCGCCGAGGGCGTCGGCACGATCGCGACGGCGCTCGCGCGGTCGGTCCGTCGCGCGGGTTCGGATATCGCCTATCGAACCGACGTCGTCGCGATCGAGACGGCGCGCGGCCGGGTCTGCGGGGTCCGACTCGCGGACGGAACCGCGATCGCCTGCGACCGCATCGTCGCCGCGCTCCCCGTGCAGGACGTGCTGCGTCTCTGCCCGCCGCTCGCGCGCTCGCTCGAAACCCGCGTCGCGTCGCTGCCGCAGCGCTGGGGCGCGGCGATGCTCTACTGCGGCTTGCCCGCGGGCGTCGTACCACCCGATATCGCGACGCACCACCAACTCGTCGCGTCGTACGACGAACCGCCGGGCGAGGGGAACACGACGTTCGTCTCGTTCTCGGACGAAGGCGACGCGCGCCGCGCGCGCTCGGGCGGCCGCGCGGTCACGATCTCGACGCACACCGACGTCGCGCGCTGGGAACGCGCGCATCGCGACGGCCGCACGGAGGACCTCCGCGCGCGCTATCGGCGTCGGCTCGCGGCCGCGCTCGAGCGGGTCGTGCCGGGCGCGTTCGCGCGCGCCGACGTCGCGGAGAGCGCCGATCCGCATACGTTCGCGCGATACACCGGTCGCGCGCGCGGGCTCGTCGGCGGGATGCCGCAAACGCCCGCCACGGCGACGCTCGGCGCGATCGGTCACGGGACCGCGATCCGCGGCCTCACGCTCTGCGGCGACACGACGTTCCCTGGTCAGAGCACGGTCGGCGCGACGATCGGCGGATTCAACGCGGCGCGCTCGATCCTCGGCATCGTCTGACCGACGGAAAGTCGCGGCGACGCGCGCGGACCAAACGCACAAGCGGGACGCGCGAGCGGCGGCCGGTCTAGCTCTGCTTTTCCTCGAGCGACTTGAGGAACTTGTCGCGTGCGATGATGTAGCGCTCGTGCGTCCCCTCGGCGACCTTCTCGCGCTCGTCGAACGCGGCGAAGGCGAAGTTGATCCGCGGGCCGTCGATGCTCACGATCTCGACTTCGACGCGGACGATGAAACCGACCGGGCTCGGCGCGATGTGCGTGAGATCGACGTACGTTCCCAGCGTGACGTCGCCGGTCGCGAGGCTCGGCGCGAGGCATTGGATCGCCGCGTCTTCGATAAGCTGGAGAAGCGTCGGCGTCGACAGCACGTCGACACCCGTGTTGCCGGCCTTCTCGGCGGTCATCCACTCCTCGACGCGGGTCTGACTCTGATACGTGCGACCGATGTCCAGCTTGACCGCCATGGTACGTAGGTTGGCCGGAGGCGCGTACGCTCCCGCACGGGCGTGAATCATTTGCCCGGGTCCGAACGTACAGCAACCGGGTATCGCACGCGCGACGAAAGAACGAGCGTCGTCGGTCCGCTTTTCGCTGGGGGTTGCAGATCCGCTCATGAGATTTCGCGTCACGTCGTCGTTCGTCGCCGCCGCGCTCCTCGTCGTCGCGACCGGGTGTTCGGGCGGGAAGAAAGAGGCCGCCGGTCCGCCGCCGCTCGCCGTCGACACGGGGCACGTGGAACGTCGCGACATCGCGACGACGCTCGCGCTCGACGGTCAGGTGACGCCGTATCTTGAATCGACCTTGAGCACGCCCGAATCGGGCACGGTTTCGGTCGTCGCGGTCAACGAGGGCGATCGCGTGACGAAGGGCGAGTTGCTGGCGCAGCTCGACGCCTCGCAACTGCGCGCCCAGCTCGATGCGAATCGAGCGACGGTCCAACAATCGCTCGCGAAACTGCAGAGCTCGAACGTCCAGGCGCCGATCTCGTCGCAACAATACGCATCCGCCGTCTCGCAGGCGCAACAGGCGCTCCAGCAGGCACAGAATCGCGTCGCGACCGCGGAGGCCGCGATGAAGAACGCCGAGCTCGTCTACAAGAGTAACGAGTCGCTCGCGTCGCAGGGATACGTCTCGCAGACGGCGCTCACGCAGGCGCGCGCGAACTACGTCACCGCGCAACAGGAAGTCAATAACGCGCGTCAATCGTTGCCGGCGGCGCAGGCCGCGCTCTCGACCGCGCGCACGAACACGGGCCAGACCGCGGTCGATCAGGCGACGATCCAGGGCAATCGCGCTGCGCTCGCGCAGGCCCAGGCGAACGTCAAACTCCTGGAGACGCAGATCTCGCAGTCGTCGATCTACGCGCCGTTCGACGGGGTCGTGACGCAGCGCTTGCTCGATCCGGGAGCGTTCGCGGGTCCCAATCAATCGATCGTCCGCGTCTCGCAGCTCTCGACCGTCTACGTCAACGCGAACGTCCCCGACGAGGATCTCGGTTACGTGCGGCCCGGGACGCCCGCCACGTTCGTGTCGGCGAGCCTTCCGGGCCGCACGTTCTCGGGGACGATCTTCGACGTGAATCCGACGCCGACGACGGGGACGCTCTCGTATCGCGCGCGAATCCGTCAGCCCAATCCCGGCAACACCTTGCGCGGCGGGATGCTCGTCTCGCTCGCGATCGTGAAGGAGCGCCACGCGGGCGCGACCGTCGTGCCGCGCACGGCCGTCTTCTCGAGCGATGCCGGTTCGAGCATCTTCACCGTCGTCGACGGGAAGGCGAAGATGATTCCGGTCACCGTCGGCCTCCAAACGGAGACGCTCGCCGAAGTCCACGGAGCGGGCGTCGATCCCGGCATGGTCCTCATCACGACGCGTCCGGACGCCTTGCAAGACGGCAGCGTCGTCGCCGTCAACAACGGTGCGTCGCCCGCGGCTCCCGCCCACCAGTAACTGAAAGGAAACCCGAACGAAGATGTCTCGAGTCCGCCGCCTCCGCTCCGGTATGGCAACGCTCGCGCTCGTGGCGCTCGGCGCGAGCGCCGTCACGCCGGCGACGCCGGCGTTCGCGGCTCGAGCCCAACCGCAATCCGGGTCGGGGACGCCCGTGCCCAACATGTCTTCGGTCCCCAACAGCGTTCCGTTACCGGCGAACGTCGGCACGCCGACCGGCAAGCGGCTCAACGGAAGTCAACCGACGCCGTACCCGCTCGTCACGCTCGGACCTCCGGGGTCGGCGTCGGACCTGCCGTATCCGGCGTACGGAACGCCCGTTCCGGGTGTCGGTGCGGGGACGCCCGCGGCGGACGTCCCGGCGCAAATCACGCTCCAACAGGCGATCGCGATCTCGTTCGCGCGTTCGCCCGCGCTCTCGATCGCACGGGGCGACGTCGGCATCCAAGCGGCGGCCGTCCGGCTCCAACGCGCCGGGCTCTTGCCGTTATTCGATGCGAGCTCGTCGTACACGTACTCGCACGAGCAGGCCGGAGCGACGACCGTCGGCACGACGACCGGAACGGGGACGACCACGACGGCGACGACGGCCCGGAACTCGGGCACGGCGGCGGGTTTCTCCGCGCAGCTCAGTCAGTTGATCTACGACGGCGGAAAGATCTCGGCCGCCGTCAACGCCGCGCAACGCGGCGAAGTCGCCTCGGCCGATACGTATCGTCGGGATCTCCAGACGGTCGCCAATAACGTCGCGCAGGCGTACTACGCGTACCTGTCCGCGCAACGCACGACGCAGGTCGATCTCGAGATCGTCCGTGAGGATCAGGTTCAGGAAGATCTCGTGCGCGCCCAGGTCCGCGCGGGGACGTCGGCTCGGGCCGATATCGCGACGGTCCAACTCCCGACGGCCCAGGCGAGGCTCGCGGTCGTCCGCTCGCAGGGCACGCAGTTCGCCGCGGAGGCGACGTTCGCGAACGCGATGGGGCTCGACGCGAACGCGAACGTCCAGCCGGTCGACGACGCGCCCGTGTTCACGAACAGTCAGGTCTCTTCCATTCCGATTCCGACGTACGATCAGGCGCTCCGCCGCGCGGTCGCGCTCCGGCCGGACTACGACTCCTCGATCCAGTCGGTCCGGCAAGCGGAATACTCGCTCAAGAACGCCCGACTCGGACTCTTTCCGACGCTCTCCGGAACCGGCACGGCGAGCGACAATTCGACCGACGGAACTTCGGGCACGTTTCGGAACTCGCAATCGGTCGGTCTCGCGTTGTCGATCCCGCTCTACGATCAAGGCGTGACCGCGGCGAACACGGCTTCCGCGCGCGCGTCGCTCGACGTCGCGCACGCGACGCTCGAGCAGACGACGCTCGGTCTCCAGCTCAGCGTGAAGCAGGCGCTGACGAATCTCGTGAGCGCCCGCGCCGCGCTCGATCAGACGCAACAAGAGTACGCGACGGCCGTGACCAACGTGCAATCGACGCAGGCGCAGTATCGCGCGGGCGTGACGACGTTGCCGCTCTTACTGAACGCGCAAGTGCAGCTCACGACGGCGCTGACCGACCAAGTAACGGCCGTCTACGCGCTGCGAGAGGCGGAGCAGAGCTACCTGTACTCGGTCGGCGCGAACTACGCGACGACGATCGGCGACGCGCCGCTCCCCGCGCACGCCACGCCGAATCCGCTGCCGAGCGGCTCGCCGCCGCCCGTCGATCCGAACGCCACGCCGCTACCGGTTCCGACGCAGTCGATCCCGCCACTCCCGTCGCCGACGCCGGAGGTGACCGCGACGCCGTCGTCCGGGGTGCCGTCCGCGACCTCCGCGGCGTCGCCCGCCCCGGTCACCGGATCGCCGTCGCCCGCGCCGCGCCGTCGCGGCTTCCGCCTCTGAGGTCGCACGCGGGCGGGGGCGTCGGTTCGAGGTAGCGTACACCCCCGCATGGCCCTCGCCGCTCCGTGTTCCGTCGACGATCCGATCAACGCGCGCATCCTCGCGATCTCGGAGGATCGCATCGCGGGATTCTTACGCGATCCGCTCGGCGAGATCGCCGAGCGTTCCGGCGTCGATTTCGAGACGACCGTCGGTCGGATCCGCGCGATGCTCGAGAACGGCACGATCAGGCGCGTCCGTCAGACGTTGCTCGCGACGAACCTCGCGCACGGCGCGCTCGTCGCGTGGCGGATCCCCGAAGAACGTCTCGACGCGGCGTTCTCGTACATGTCGGACGTCGATCCGTTTTCGGGTCACGTCGTCATCCGCACGGCCGACGCGGCGACGCCGGGCTCCACGTATCGCCTGTGGACCACGCTGAAGGTGCCGCAGGGCTACGCGATCGAGAAGCACGCCGAATTCTTGCGCGCGCAGGTCGGCGCCGACGCGTTTCGGCTGATGCCCGCGGAGCGACTCTTCGCGCTCGGCGTGGGGCACATCCGTCGCCGCGGCATGGAACCCGGCTCGCGCGCGGAGGTGCTCGCGGACGTCGTCGACACGCACATCGTCGAGCTCTCCGCCCGCGACTGGCAGGTGCTCGCGGCGCTCAAGCGCGAGTTCGAACCGCACGAACTCGTCCGCGATCTCTGGGCCGCGCGCGCGCGCGAAGCCGGCGTAACGCTCGAGGAATTCTACGAGGTCGCCGAGTCGCTCGCCGCGCGCGCGGTGATCGGACGGTTCTCGACGTTTCTCGAACACGTGAAGGCGGTCGCCGGAAACGAGCGCGTGACGCGATACAACGCGCTCTTCCACTGGCAGGTCCCGATCGGTCGCGAGATCGACGCCGGTCGCGAGGTCGGGCGGCATCACATCATGACGCATGCGTATTGGCGCGAGGGCGGCCCCGAATTCCGCAACGTCAACGTGATGGGCGTCGCGCACGGACTCGACAAGAACGTGTTGCTCGCGCACAAGGCCGCGATCGACGAGCACATCCGCGAGGCCGGCATCGAACTCGGATACACGAACGTGTTCTGGGGAGGCCGTAGCGAGATCAAGCCCTCGGAGATCTCGCCGTTCGCGTTCGCCGAATTCCATCGCGCGCGGGGGATCGATCCGGATACGCTGCGTGCCTGACGCGTTACGAACGACGGCGGCGATGCTTATGCTCGTCGCCGTTTCGGCGTGCACGAAAGCGGGCGGCCCGGGCGGCGATGCGAGCGGCGCCGCGAACGGTTTCACCCGCCCCGGGCGGCTCGTCTTCGCGGAGAACGAGGACGTGAAGTCGATCGATCCGATGCTCGCCACGTCGGGTCCGGCGCTCGATCTCGCGATGTATCTCTTCTCGTATGCGATTCGCTACGACGATCGTGCGAGGCCCGTGCCCGATGCGTTGCGCGAGATTCCGACGATCGAAAACGGCGACGTGAGCAAAGACGGGCTCACGCTCAAGTATCGGTTGCGAAATAATATCTATTTTCACGACGGCGTGAAGATGACGTGCCGCGACCTCGCGTTCACGTGGAAAGCCGCGCTCAATCCCGCGAACAACAACATCACGCACGACGGCTACTCGAGCATCGCGAGCATCGATTGCTCGGATCCGCTCGTGGCGGTCGTCCACATGAAGAAGATCTACGCGCCGTTCTTACAGCAGCTCTGGGGCGTCAACGGGAACGTCCCGATCCTGCCCGAGCACGTCCTCGCGAAGTACAACGACGCGAAAGGTTCGTTCAATACGGCGCCGTTCCAATCGGCGCCGATCGGCAGCGGTCCGTTCAAATTCGTGCGTTGGGATCGCGGCCAGGACGTCGTGTTGACGGCATTCGACAAGTACTTTCTCGGGAAGCCGAAGCTGACCGACGTGACCTATCGCGTCCTTCCCGACGATTCGACGCTCGTCAACCAGCTCAAGACGCACGAGGTCGACCTCATCGCGCGCGTCGGCGCGAACGTGTGGCCGCAGGCGAAAGATATTCCGGGGACGACGGCGATCGCCGTCCCGTCGTACGTATTCGATCACGTCGATTTCAACTTGCGACGGCCGCTCTTCGCCGACGTGCGGCTCCGTCGCGCGCTCGCGCGCGCGATCGACAAGAAGGCGATCGTCGACAAGATCCTCCACGACAACGGCGATCCGAGCGACGTCCCCGTCTCGCCCCGGCTCTCGAGCTTTTACGACAAGGACACCGCGCATTATCCATACGATCTCGCCCGCGCGCGGCGCGAACTCGACGCGCTCGGCTGGAAGGTCGGGGCCGACGGCATCCGCGTCCGCAACGGGCAGCGGCTCGCGTTTTCGTACGCGACGCAGAGCGAGAGCGTCAACGGTCGCGCGATTCAGGCGTTCGTCCAACAGGCCTGGCACGAAGTCGGCGCGGAGGTGTCGGTGAAGAACGCGCCGACCGCGCAATTCTTCTCCAACACGACCGAGGGCATCTTACAGGGCGGCCATTACGACGTCGCGGGCTTCGCGTGGATCGGCGCGGCCGATCCCGACGACAACGCCATCTACTCGGGAAAGAACCTCGCGCCCCACGGACAGAACGCGCTCTTCTGGCGCAATCCGATCGCGACGAAGGCGATGGAGGACGGGCTCGCGACCGTCGATCCGCGGAAACGCAAGGAGGCCTCGTTTCGCGAACAGACGCAGTTCGCGCTCGACGTGCCGTCGATCATCCTGGATTTCCGCCGCGAGACCTACGCCTACAATTCGGATCTGAAGCATTTCGCGGCCTCGCCCGTGATCTCGCCCTTTTGGAATCCGCACGCGTACGCGATCTGATTCGTCCGTAACGACACGCGCCACGAGAAAGAGGATGGGACTATTCGTATGCCGCTAACCGCCCTTCGCCGGGTCGCATCGGTCGCCGCACTCGTTTCCTTTGCGGCCGGTTGTTCGAAAGTCGGCTCCGACTCGGGCGGCCGCCATCCGTACACGCACCCGCACGAATTGCGATTCTCGGCGGCGTCGGATATCCAGCAACTCAACCCGCTGGTCGGAGAGACGATCTACGAACTCTATCTCGCGTCGATGACGATGGGCTATCTCATCAAGACGGATGCGACCGGAAACGGCAGCGTCCCCGAGCTCGCGACGGAACTCCCGACGCAGAAGAACGGCGGGATCAGCGCCGACGGCAAGACGATCACGTACCATCTGCGCAAGGGCGTCCGGTGGTCGGACGGCGCTCCGTTCGACGCCGACGACGTCGTCTTCTCGACGAAACAGGTCCTCAATCCCAAGAACAACGTCATCAGCACGGACGGTTGGGAACTCATCGACAAGATCGACGAGCCCGATAAATACACGGTCAGGTATCATCTCAAGAAGCCGTATTCGTCGTATGCGGTCACGTTCTTCAGTTCGGCCGGAGCGAATCCGGCGATCCTACCAAAACACCTGCTCGATAAATATCCGGACCTCAATAACGTCCCGTACAATTCGTTACCGGTCGGTCTCGGGCCGTTCAAGTACGAATCGTGGAAACGTGGCGATTCGGTCACGCTGGTGGCGAACGACCGCTACTTCCGCGGTCGGCCCAAACTCGACCGCGTCGTCTTTCGGCTCGTCCAGGATCGTAACGTCGTCGCGAGGCTGCTCCAGACGCACGATATCGACTTATGGGTTCCGATCTCGCCGCACTACTTCCCCGATAGTGCCGCGTTGCCCGCGACCGCGACGTCGAGGGTGCCGGAGTACACGTTCGATCATCTCGATTTCAATTTGAAGCGTCCGGTTTTCGCGGACCCGGTGGTCCGAGAAGCGCTCCGCTACGCGACCGACCGCCCGACGCTGATCCGCAAGATCCAACACGGGCTCTACACGGCGAGCGAGACGCCGCTCAACGCCGCGACGCCGTACCATCTCGACCTCCCGCTCGTTCCGTTCGACATCGCCAAGGCGAACGCGATGCTGGACGCCGCGGGTTGGAAGCGGGGCGCCGACGGCGTGCGCGTCAAAAACGGCCGACGCTTGAGCGTCGAGTTCGCGACGTCGACGGGCAATCAGGATACGGACACCGAGATCGAGCTCATCCGCGGCTGGTGGAAGCAAGTCGGCGTCGAGTTCACCGTGAAGCATTATCTCGCCGCGCAATTCTTCGCCCCGGCCGCCGACGGCGGCGTGATCTACGGCGGAAAGTTCGACGTCGTCGTTTTCGGCTGGGGTTCCGATCCGACCGCGGACCTCTCCAATCTCTACGCGTGCAATCGCTTCCCGCCGAACGGACAGAACGACATGCGTTGGTGCGACCCGGCGGCGGATGCCGCGATGGCCGCCGCGCAACGGAGTTACGATCCCGCCGTGCGGAAAAAACTCATCGACACCGTCCAGCGGCGGTTCGTCGCAGGCGTCCCGTCGATCGTGCTGGACGTCCGGACGCAACTCGCCGGGTATAACGACGACCTCAAAGGTTGGCATCCCAATTCCGTATCGCCGTTCGACGATATGATGAACGTGGATATCTGAGGAGCCCCCGTGCGCGCATTCATCAACGGCATCGTCTTTACCGTCGCCCTGTTGGCGGCGGCGGGAGTCGCGGCGGTCCTGCTCGGGGCGGTCCCGTCGGGCGCCGACGTGAAACCCCCGGCGCTCGAGGAGTGGGCGGCGAAAAAATCGCTTCACGCGACGCTCGCGCGCGAGATGGTCTCGCTTTCGAATCCGCAGCAGCCGACCGACGAGAACCTACTCGTCGGCGTGCGGCTGTACGGCGAGAACTGTTCGGTGTGTCACGGCGCGAGCGATGCCAAGCCGTCGAAGCTCGCTCAGGGTTTCTACATCGAGGCGCCGCAGCTCGCGAAAGACGGCGTCGAAGACGATCCGGAAACGATGACGTACTGGAAACTCGCGCACGGGATCCGCTTCACCGCGATGCCGTCGTTCGAGAAGACGATCCAATCCGACGACCTCTGGAAGATCGCGATGTTCGTGAAGCGGATGGACAAGTTGCCGCCGGCGGTCGACGCCGCGTGGAAAAAGCTCCCGAGCGCGACCGCGACGTCCGCGCCCTGAGCGACGGGCGACGGGCGGCGGAGTCGGACGCGAGTCCGTCTTCGAAATCCGTCGGATCGCGAGCGGAACCCGGCTCCGCTTCGTAACGGGAACGGCCCGCGATCCCCGTCAGATCGCGGGCGATCGTTCGCGCGGCGTCGCGAGCGCGCGGCTCGCCGCGGCCCAGAGCGTGGCGCAACCCAGCAGCGAGACGAGCCGGAGGGCGCCCCACAGCGGGCGTAACGTCGCGACGCCGCTCGCGAGCTGTTCGCGTGCCCAGACCTCGGGTGCGGGCATCGTCGCCGGAACGTGAAAGTTCGGCCCTAAACCGTCCGGCCAGGTGGGAAGCGGATCGCGTGCGGCGATCGTCGCGACGACCGCGACGACGAGCGGAACGAGACACGGGACGAAATGATACGGTCGGATCGGGCTTCGCGCGAACGCGACCGCCGCGAGCGCCGCGCCGAACGTCAGGAGCGTCGTTTCGAGCGCGCCCGTCGGACGCTGCGCGAGTCCGAGCCAGTCGACGGCGATCGCGAGCGCGCCGCACGTCGCGACGACCCACGTGATGCCGCGCGCGCGTCGCAGGACGACGATCGCGGGGACGAACGCGATCGTGAGATCGTGTTCGTGCGCGAACGGGAGCGCGAGCGGAAGCGCGACCGAAGCGAGCGCGAGGCGCGCGGTGCCGTCGTAGCGACGCGACGCCCACTGGACGAGGACGACGACGGACGCGAGCACGGCGATCCCGAGCGCGATCGTGCCGGCGACCGCGGCGCTCGCCCCGAGCGCGCGGGCGACGGCCGACGGCGTCGTTTGTATGGCGATGAAGCGTTCGGCCGCGCCGTGCGCGCCGAGTACGTCGAGATACGCACGGAAACCGCCGGATTCCGTCATCACGAGCGCGGAGCCGCCGACGACGACGAGCCCCGCCGACACGTACGCGATCGCCGCACGCCGCGTGCTTAGGAGCGCGGCGAGCGGGAGCGCGAGATTGGGTTGGAGCGCGGCGACGAGGGCGATCGCGAACGCGGCCGCGACGAAGCCCGGTCCGAGCGCGAGGGGCGCGAGCGCGATCGCGGCGCACGACGCGAGCGCCACCTGACCGAGCGCGGCCGCGCTCGTGAGCGGTCCGAAGCCGGCCGCGAACGCACACGCGCCGATCGTGTCGATCGTATCGCACCGTCCGCGCGCGAGCCGAAGCCCCGCAAACACGAGGGCGGAGATCGCGACGACGCTCGCCGCGATCCCGAGGCGGACGGCGTCGGTCCACGTGAGGCGCGAGATCGCGCTCCAGAGCGGCAGTCCGAACGGCGGCCCGACGAAGGGGAGCAGTTCGTCGCGCGTCGCGACGACGCCCGGGATCGTCCGTTCCACGCGCCAGACGTCGCGACCGTACGGATCGGTCTGGTAGCGCCACGTCGCCCCCGCAGCATAATACGACTCGAAATCGCGGAGCGGCGGTCCCGTCGTCGGCGCGGGGCGCGCGAAGAGGAACGCGCTCGCGATCGCGATCGCGACGGCGCGCGCCCTCACGAGAGGGCGGAGCGTCCGGGGAGCGTGACGTGCGAGAGGACGACGCCCGCGAGTTGCACGGCGAGCAGGCCGAAATATGCGAGCGAGATCGCCATCCGTTGGCCGTCGGAGACGGTGGGATCGGCGGTCGCGCCCGCGCGCCAGATCGCGATCGTGTGCGGCACGCTCAGGATGAGGATCAAGAGCAAGAGCGGACTGAACCAGTGGAACGCGACCGCCGCGACGCCGACCGTGACGAATCCGCCGATCCATAACGGACGCGGGATCGGCGCGACGATCCGCGCGCCGTCGAACATCCCCATCGGGATCATGTTGAAGAGGTTCAGGAAGAACGCCGTGTACGCGCACGCGTACCAGAACGGCTCGTTCGTCACGAAACCGTACGCGAAGCACGCCGCGGCCCCGAGCGTGCCCAAGAGCGGACCGCCGTACGCGATGATCGAGCGCTCGAATCCCGATCGCACCTCACCGTGCCAACTCGTGAACGCGCCGAGCAGGGGAACGAACGTGATGTTCGGCGCCGCGAGACCGAAGCCGCGGATGAAGAGTGCGTGACCCACTTCGTGAATGAGGATGAGCAAGACGAACACGAGCGCGAATTTGAAACCGAAGAAGAGCGTGTACGTCCAGACGGAGAGCGCGAACGTGATCGCCGTCCAGAGATACTTGCCTCCGAAGAGGAGAAATTTGAAGTTGAGCAGAGCGACGAGCAGCCCTTTGAACTTGGCCGCGAGCAAGCCGAAGCCGACCGCCGTGCCGCCCGCGGCGCGCCAGTTGCGGCCCGACGCTCTCTCCGCGGGATCCGGCGCGAGATATTCGCCTTCGACGGGACGCTCGGGGCGCGGTTCTTGCTCGGGATGCGACGGATCGTTCACGTCTCGTGGGTTCGCGACCGAGTGACCGCGCTCCCCAGCGCGACCGAACTCCCGGACGGCGACGCGCGCTTCGTGTACCTGCATTGGACGGGCCACGACGAGGCGACGACCTTTCCCGCGTATCATTTCTGCATCGCGCGCGACCGCCGCGGCGGGCCGCGCGTCGTCGCGACGCACGACGTGCGCGAGAACCTGCGCGACGTGCGTGCGGCGCCCGATCTGCCGTATGCCGCGCACACTCGCGGTCGTAATTCGTATGCGATCGGCGTGTCGATCTGCGCGATGGCGGGCGCCACGCCGACCGATTTCGGCGCGTATCCGCTTCGCGACGACGCGCTCGACGCGATGTGCGCGACCGTCGCGCGCATCTGCGCGCGTTACGCGATCGCGATCGACGGATCGTCCGTCCTCACGCACGCGGAGGCGGCGGTCGCCGACGGCTACTTCGGTTGCGGCGAGGACGAACGCTGGGACATCGCGCGTCTCGTACCGAGTAACGCGCCGCTCGTCGCCTCCGACGCCCGCGCGACGGGCGATCTTCTGCGCGCGCGGATTCGCGCGTTCGCGCGCGTCGCGGAATGAAGTTTCTTGCCGGAGCCTGAGCCGCGCACGCGACGCTCGCGCGTCATCGAACGAGCGCTGTGGGTCGCGCTTTTCGCTTTGTCGCTCGCGTGGGCGCTCATTTTGTGGCATCCTTGGATCGATTGGTTCGGGCGTCCGCGCTGATCGACCGATAGAAGTGAGGGAGGGCATGGCTGCACGCATCGTTATTCTCGGAGGCGGCTTCGCGGGACTCGCGACCGCGCGTCGTCTCGAGGCGATCTTGCGCGACGACGAAGCCGAGATCTCGCTCGTGAGTCGCGAGAACTTCTCGCTCTTCACGCCGATGTTGCCGGAGGTCGGCTCGGGAAATCTCGAAACGCGGCACGTCGTCACCCCCGTCCGCGCGCAACTCAAGCGCACGTCGTTCGTGCTCGGCGACGTGACGGGCGTCGATCTCGAAGCGAGGCGCGTCGACGTCGAGCACACGATCCTCGGAACGCACGTCAGCCTTGCGTACGACCAACTCGTGTTCGCGCTCGGCTCGGTGACCTCGACCTTCAACTTGCCGGGCATCGAAGAATATTCGTTACCGTACAAAACGCTCGAAGACGCCGATCGCCTGCGCAACCACATCATCGCGATGCTCGAGCTCGCGGCGGTCGAGACCGATCCCGACGAGCGCCGTCGCCTCCTCTCGTTCGTGTTCGTCGGCGGCGGGTTCACGGGCGTCGAAGCGGCGGGCGAGATGGCCGATTTCTTCCGTAGTTCGCTGCGCTTCTATCCGTCGATCCGAACGGGCGAAGTCGTCGTGACGCTCGTCGAGGGTGGTCGGAAATTATTGCCCGACCTGCAGGCGGGGATGGGCGAGTACAGCGCGACGGCGCTCGCCCACGGCGGCGTCGTCGTGATGCTCGGCAACATGGTCGAGAGCGCCGACGCGCGGGGCCTGCGCCTCAAAGACGGGACGTTACTGGAAACGGCGACGATCGTTTGGAGTGCCGGCGTGAAACCGTCGCCCGTCGTCGCCGCGCTCGCGATCGGAACGGGGCGCGGCGGCTCGATCCCCGTCCAGCACGATTTTTCGGTGCCGAACCATCCGGGCGTATGGGCGCTCGGCGATTGCGCCGCCGTGCCGAACCCCGACGGCGGCTACTATCCTCCGACGGCGCAACACGCGTTGCGCGAAGGGCCGCGTCTCGCGGAGAACATCGCGGCCGTGCTCCGAGGCGAACACACGCACGCGTTCCGCTTCGACTCGCTCGGGATGATGGCGTCGCTCGGCGCGCGTCGCGGCGTCGCCGGATTGCGCGGGAAATTCCTCATCACGGGCTTTCCCGCGTGGGTGTTGTGGCGCACCTATTATCTGTTCCGCTTGCCGGGCCTCGACCGACGCCTGCGCGTCGCCTTCGACTGGCTGCTCGGACTCGCGTTCGCGCGCGATATCGCCGAACTCCGCGTGTACTCGAAACTCGGCGAGCGTCGCGCGGCCGATCGCGAAGGCCTCCCGTCGGGCGAGAAGATGGCTGCGGAGAAGGCCGTCGTTCAGTAATGACCGAGGACGCGCGCTGAGCCTTCGATCCGCGCGAGCGCGCTCGTTAGCCCGTCGCGCGTGACGGGCGCGATCTCGCAGTAGAAGCGATACGTGAACGGTCGCTCGAGCGACGGGCGCGAGACGAGCGTGCGCAGATCGAGTCCGGCCGCGGCGAGCGCGCCGAGCGCGCGGTGGAGCGCGCCCGGGACGTTCTCGAGCGAGAGCGCGATGCACGCGCGCGCCGGTTCCGAGACGGGCGGCGCGTCGCGTTGCAGGAGGAAGAAGCGCGTGAAGTTGTCGGCGACGTCTTGGATGCCGCGCGCGAGGATCGTCGCGCCGTAACGTTCGGCCGCGAGCGCCGACGCGATCGCGCCGACGCGCGGATCGCCTTCCTCGACGATCGCCCGCACCGCGCCCGCGGTGTCCGCGACGATCGTGCTCGTCGCGTGATCGTGCTCGGCGAGAAACGTCCGGCACTGCTCGAGCGCGACGGGATGCGAGCGGATCTCGCGCATCTCGGCGAGCGTCGCGCCCGGAAGACCGATCGCGTTCTGAACGACGCGGTAGACGAGTTCGTCCACGATCGAGAGGCGCGCGTCGCTCCACAACAATTCGTAGACGCGGGGCACGGGTCCCGAGATCGAGTTCTCGACGGGTAACGCGGCGAAATCGACGCGACCGTCGCGCAGCGCGTCGACCGCGGCGTCGAACGTCCCGCAGCCGAGCGTTTCGGCGCCCGCGACGAGCGTGCGCGCGGCGTCGTCGCTGAACGCACCGGGTTCGCCCTGATACGCGACGCGCACGGTCAGACGGGAGCGTTCGCGGCGCCGCCCAAGCGGAACGCCGCGACGAACGCGCGGAAAACCGTGCGGTACTCGTCGTGCACGAACCGCACCGTTCGGCCGCCGATCCGTTCGAACCCCGGTATGAGCTCGACGAAATCGGCGTGACGCGTGCCGACGAAATCGATCTCGAGTGCGATCGGCGGTTCGAAAACGAACGGCTTCATGCGGTCCACGTTCTCGATCGCCGCGCGGGCGGCCGTGCGGATCGCGGCGCGCGCCGCTTCGGGCGAGATCGAGTCGACCGAATAATGGCCGATCGAGTGTTTCGTGATCGCCGTTTCGATCCACGGCATGTGCGCTCTCGCACCGGCGCACGCGGTGCGATCGCCCGTCACGAGGGCGACCGGGACGCCGAAACTTCCGAGCGTCGCCGCGTTGAGGAGCGCCTCGCTGCACCGTATGCCGTTGACGCGCACGGCGTACAGCGTCTCCGGCGAATACGTGTGATCGAGCGCGCCGTCGACTTCGCCCGCGCCCGCGTGGTAGCCCGTGAAGAACGCCGCGCCGAACGTGGAATCGATGCCCTCGCTCATCGAGAGCGGTTTGCGATTGCCGTAGATCATCCGGATGTCGTCCGGCATCTCGTCCCACAGGACGTTGCGCATCGACGAATGCGAGTCGTTGACGAGCACGTCGGTCGCGCCCGCCGCGCGCGCGCCGTCGATCGCGGCACGAACTTCCTGCGACATGAGGCGGCGATAGTACGGATACTCGGTCGCGTTCGAGGGATCGACTTGCGTCCACGACGAGACGGCCGCCGTCCCTTCCATATCCGCGCTGATGTAGAGTTTCATCGTGTCGTCATGCTCCGAGGTTGTGCAGGGCGGCGCGCGCGTCTCCGGCACGTTGGTCCGAGGGCGCGACCTTGAGAAATCGTCGGAACGCCGTAACCGCTTCCGATCGGCGACCGATGGCGTTGGCGACGATGCCTTCGTTGAAGAGCGCTTCGATGAAATCGGGGCGCTTCGCGAGGACGGCTTCGAGTTCGCGGATCGCGGTGAGATCATCGCCCGTCGCGTGGAGCGCCGTCGCGTAATCGGTCCGCGTGTCGGGGTTTTCGGGATCGAGCGCGAGCGCGCGGCGATAGTACGCGATCGCTTGCGGATACTTCGCGGCGTCGAAGTACAGATTCGCGAGGTTGACGATCGCGCCGAGATCGCGCGGATTGCGCGCGATCCGCCCGCGGAGTTCGGTGA
>CAZZXB010000041.1:21228-21687 GCA_964658025.1 uncultured Janthinobacterium sp. | reverse complement strand
GCGCTACGCGAGCGGGTCGCCTCCGATGCGTTCGCGCGAACGCTCGAAGAGCTACGCGGCCTCGCGTACGTCGCGTACGCGCGCGTCGCGCGCGCGAAATGGTCGGCGCTCTCGGCGCTCTACGACGTGTTTCGCGGCGAACGCGGCGATCGAGCGGTCGCCTTCGCGAACTTCGTCGAGCGCGGCGGCGAGCGACTCGAACGTTTCGCCGTTCACGAAACGCTCAACGAACGCTTCGCCGCGGCCGTCGAGCCGCGCCGCGGTTGGCCGAATTGGGATCCCGAATTCCGCGAGCCCGAATCGCCCGCCGTGCGCGCGTTCGCGGTCGCGAACCGGCGGCGCGTCGACTACTTCAAGTTCTTGCAGTGGATCGCGAGCGAGCAACTCGCGGAGGTCGCCGCGGTCGCGCAATCGATGCTCCTGGGACTCTACCTCGACGTCGCCGTCGGCGCCGACCTC
>CAZZXB010000041.1:0-21218 GCA_964658025.1 uncultured Janthinobacterium sp. | reverse complement strand
CAGGCCGAGGCCTGGATCGCGTCCAGCCTGCCGACGAGCGCCGCGGTCGCCGTCGACCCGACCAGCGCCGCAGCGTTGCGCGCAGCCGGTTTCACCGCGGTCGAGGCGGTGGCGCCGACCTCGGCGGCGCCGACGTCTGGGGCGATCGTCGCTCGTACGTTTTGGAGGAGACGATCGGCGCGCCGCCCGATCCGCTCGGTCCGCTCGGACAGAATTGGGGACTGCCGCCGCCCGATCCGCAGGCGATGCTCGATACGGACGGCGGCGCGTTCGCGGAACTCCTGGCGACGAACATGGCGCACGCGAAGGCGCTCCGGCTCGATCACGTCATGGCGATGCTCCGCCTCTTTCGGATCCCCGTCGGCAAGACGCCCGCGGACGGCGCGTACGTCGCGTATCCCTTCGACGACCTGCTCGCGATCGCGCGCGCGGCGAGTCACCGGTTCTCGTGCGCGGTCGTCGGCGAAGATCTCGGCAACGTCCCCGAAGGCTTCCGCGACCGCATGGAGCGCGAACGGATCCTCTCCTATCGGCTCTTGCTCTTCGAACGGGACGACGGCGGAAATTTCGTCGCACCGGACGCGTATCCGCGTCTCTCGCTCGTCACCGCGACGACGCACGACCTGCCGACGCTCGTCGGTTGGGCGCTCGGACGCGATATCGACGCGCGGGAGCGGATCGGCGCGCTCGATGCCGGACTCGCGGCGATGGCGCGCGACGAGCGCCGGCTCGACGTGTCGCGGTTACTCGACGCCCTGCTCGCGCACGGCGCGCTCGATCGCGCGGGGTTCGACGGCCTCATCCGCGCGCTCGGCGACGGCCGAAGCGGTGCGGACGCGTACGATGCGCTCGTATTCGCCGCATACGTTTTTTTGGCCGACACGGACGCGACGCTGCTGCTCGTGCAACTCGACGACGTCGTGCGGGAGATCGATCAGATCAACCTACCGGGAACGAGCGACGAATACCCGAATTGGCGCCGAAAATCTCATCTCGATATCGATGCCATCGCAGGCGATCCGTGGATCGCGAAGCTCACGAGCGACGTCCGCGCCCGCGTGAAGGGAATCAAGAGTTCATGAAAGCGATCGTCATGGCTGGGGGTGAGGGATCGCGCCTTCGACCGCTCACGTCGCGTCGGCCCAAACCCTTGGCGCCCGTCGCGAACAAACCCGTGATGGAGCACATCGTCGATCTCTTGCGGCGACACGGGATCACCGAGATCATCGCGACGCTCCACTATCTCGCGGACGAGATCGAGAGTCATTTCGGCGACGGGTCCGCCTTCGGCGTCTCGATGTCGTACGTCGTGGAAGACACGCCGCTCGGCACCGCGGGCGCGGTGAAGCTCGCGGCCGAGCGCATCGGCGACGAACCGTTCCTCGTCATCTCGGGCGACGCGCTGACCGATCTCGATCTCACCGCGCTCGTCGCCGATCACGAACGCAGCGGCGCGCTCGCGACGATCGTCCTCCAGCGCGTCACGAACCCGCTCGAGTTCGGCGTCGTGATCACGGACGAGAACCGCCACATCACGCGCTTTCTCGAAAAACCGTCGTGGGGCGAGATCTTCTCCGATACGATCAACACGGGCATCTACGTGCTCGATTCGACCGTGCTCGACTACATGGAAGCCGGCAAGTCGTACGACTTCTCGCGCGACATCTTTCCGCGGATGCTGCACGAGAACAAGCTCGTTTCGGGCTTTATCGGAACCGATTATTGGACCGATATCGGCAACCTCCAACAGTATCTGCAGGCGAACTACGACGCACTCGTGGGCGCGGTGAAGATCGAGATCCCGGGGACCGAGACGTCGCCCGGCGTGTGGATGGGCGACGGCTGTCGGATCGATCCCGAAGCGCGACTCGTCGCGCCGTGCGTCCTCGGGCGCAACGTCATCGTCGAAGCGGGCGCCGTCGTGGGCGCCGATACCGTCGTCGGGAATTCGACGATCGTGGCGCGCAACGCGCGCGTGCAACGGACGGTCGCCTGGGCCGACGCGTATTTCGGCGAGTCGTCCGTCGTCACGGGCGCGACGATCTCCGATCGCAACATCATCAAAGATCACGTGACCGTCGGCGACGGCGCCGTGATCGGTTCCGGTTGCGTCATCGGAAGCGGCGCGCTCGTCCGTCCCAACCTCAAGTTGTGGCCCGATAAATCCGTCGCGTCGGGATCGATCGTCTCGATGTCGCTCATCTACGGCATCAAGTGGCCGGGTTCGCTCTTCGGCGCGGTCGGCGTGAGCGGACTCGCGAACGTCGAACTCACGCCCGAATTCGCGCTCAAACTCGGTCAGGCGTTCGGGTCGTCGATGAAGCCGGGCGAGAAGGTGCTCACGAGCCGCGACGCGCACCCGGCGGCGCGCATCATCAACCGCTGCGTCATCTCGGGATTACTCTCCGTCGGCGTCAACGTCGAAGATCTGCGCGCGTTACCGCTCCCGCTCTCGCG
Organism: uncultured Janthinobacterium sp.; assembly: GCA_964658025.1. GTDB lineage: Bacteria > Vulcanimicrobiota > Vulcanimicrobiia > Vulcanimicrobiales > Vulcanimicrobiaceae > CAZZXB01. Next base: position 18,761 of record CAZZXB010000041.1, on the reverse strand, counting down.
TTACGCGACGCGGATCGGCGGCGAGGGCGGCGTGCACACGCGCGTCGACCCGAGCGATCCGAACTCGGTGCTCATCGAACTCATGGACGCGAGCGGGATCAACATCGATAAACCCGCCGAACGGAAGATCGAGAACCTCTTCTTCCGCGAAGACTTCCGGCGTACGGCGATGGACGAAGTCGGGACGCTGACGTTCCCCGCCCGCACGCTCGAACTCTATACCGCCGCGATGATCGCCGCGATCAAACCCGACGCGCTGCGCAAGGCGAATTTCAAGATCGTCGTCGACTACGGCTACGGCAACGTCGCGCTCGTGTTGCCGCAGGTGCTCGCCAACCTCGGCGTCGACATCGTGGCGCTCGACGCGTACTTCGACGAAGCGAAGGCGCGCACGTTCCGCGTCGATCGCGAACGGTACATCGAGCAACTCCGCACGGTGACGCTCACGCTCGGCGCCGATCTCGGCGTGCTCGTCGATCACGACGGCGAATCGTTCGCGCTCGTCGACGATCTCGGACGCGTGATCGCGGGGAACCGTCTGCTCGCGCTCATGGCGCTTATGGTCTGCCGCGCGCGTCCGGGCGCGACGGTCGCGATGCCGATCACGACGCCGAGCGCGATCGAGCGGCTCGTCGTCGCATCGGGCGGACGCGTGACGCGCACGAAGAGCGATCGTCGCTCGATGATGGCGCTCGCGGCGAAGGAGCGCGATACGGTCGGCTACGCGAGCGGCTTCAAGCAAGAACCGATCTTCCCCGAATTCCAACCCGCCTTCGACGCGCCGTACGCGATCACGAAAGTACTCGAGATGCTCGCGAAGGAAGGCCGCCGGCTCCACGAGCTCAACGACATGATCCCGCACTGGTATTTCCGTCATCGGAAGATCCGTTGTCCGTGGGAACGCAAGGGCGAGGTGATGCGGACGGTCGTCGACGAGAACGCGGGCTCCGACGTCGAGTTATTCGACGGCGTCCGGGTGGCGAAGGACGACGGCTGGTTCCTCGTGCTCCCCGATGCCTCCGATCCCACGGTCAACGTGTACGCGGAAGGCGCGACGCACGAAGCCGCCGATCACCTCATCGACACGATCACGCATCGCATCGAGACGCTCGTCGAAGCGTAGCCGTCACCCGCGAGCGATCCGTCGCGGCCGGGGTCTCGGCGCGGGCGAGCCCGTCCGACGATCGTCGAGATCGAGCGTGCCGCGGCCTCAGAAATCGTATTCGAGTTGCGTTCGGCTGTATTTGAAGTCGTAGGGTGCCGTCGGTTGGACGCGGTTTCCGAAGCGCTCGCGCACGGAGAACCCCTTGTACGTCGTGGCCGCCCGAACGGCGTTGAAGAAGTACTGCACGTCGAGATCGTCTTCGAACGTCCGATTCTGCGCGAGCGCGTTATCGTATCGATAGTACGCCTCGCTCGCGATCGCTTTGAAGCGCTTGTCGTTGCTGAGATAGGTCGCCGCGATCTTGACTGCGGTCCCGGGGCTCCGTCGCTCGACCATCCCCTGCGTGAGGCTCGTCGTATAGAGCGGATCGGACGTATACGTCTCCGAGTACGGCGACGCGAGACCACCGTACGCGACGCGGTAGAGGCCGGGTGCGGTCGCGGCGCTCGCGGTCGTGCCGCCCGTCGGGACGAAGATGCCCTTCCCGGCGGACGCCGCGCTCGGCGCCGCCCGTTCGGCGTAATGCGCGGGCGCCGTGTCGAAGCCGACGGTCAACGCGACCTGTTTGGTCGCGTTCACGCCTCCCTGGAGGCCGACCGTGTTATTGGCGATCGTGCCGAGGTAGGCGCGACCGGTCTGATGCTCGGCGACGTATTGTGCGGCGATATACGGCGCGTAGCGTGATTGCCGGAAGAGTTTGTACGTCGCGTCCGCGTACTCCAAGTTCGCGAGATCGTAGAACGTGTAGTGCTCGACGCGCGCCGCGAGCGGACCCGCCGCGACCGCCAGATATCCGTGCAGGGCACCGCTCGTATCGACCGACGCGGGGCCCGCGGTGCCTCCGGCGGGCGCGCTCGTCAGGAGCGTCCGGCGTTGGAACGCGGAATCGCTACGATTTTCGAACGCGACGATGCGCGAGACGCCGACGGTGAGTTGCGGCAAGAGCTTACCGTTGACGTCGATGCCCTGATACGACGCGGGTTTGATACGCGTATCCGAAGCGGGCATCCAGAGAAAATTGAAGACGCGATCGCCGACGGTCGCGTCGAGATCCGTCGTGTGATAGTTCGCGTACGCTTCGTCGAAGGTGCTGAGCGCGAACCCCGGAAGCGTGTTGTCGACTTTCGGATTCTTCTGCGGGTCCGGCCCGTTGATCCCGAACGGATCCGCACCGGCGTACGTCGTGGCGATCCGAAACGGCGTCTCGGCGAAACGATATTCGGCGTGGAGCGACGCGCCGGGCAGAAACGCCGTCCGATTCGGATTGCTCGTGACGACGCCCGTTTTCGGGTTTCGCTCGGCCTGATCGGCGTTTTGCCGGACGAAGTAATACGCGCGGAGCGTCCCGCTATAGGAGAATCCGGGGCGCGGAAGCGGCGTCGGCGGACCGCTCGAGATCGGGCTCGTGGTCGGTTGCGGGACGACCGGTGTTTGGGCCGCGGCGACGCCCGCGAGCGACGGCAGCGTGACGAATAACGCGCCCGATAGAACGCTCAAGCGTAGAGACATAGACTCCTCGAGATGGAAATGCGTCCGGAGAACGCGGTTAGCGGTTTCGCAGGATGGTGTAAAAAAAGCGCTCTCGAAACGAGAGCGCTTTCGTGAGCCGTCGCATCGGATGCGAGATTACACGTGCTGCCGATCGTCCGAACGACGCGTTAGCGGACCGCGACAACACGAGACGTCGTTTTCGGACGAGAACATGCGCGGACCGTAGCACGACGGCGCATCGCTTGTCAAAGGAGGCCCGTCGACGTCGTCCCGTACCCCGACCGAGATCGGTCGCGATCGAACCGACCGCTCCAACACCGGGATCTCGCTCGGCGGTCCCGGCTTCCCGACCCGCGCGGACTCACCTCGACGCACGATCGCCCGCGACGACCTCGAAGCATTCGCGGTCCGGCTTCCGAGCGAGACACGCGCCCGAGCGGGTTTTTTCGCCCCAGGAGAGCGGGCGAGTTGACGGTGGCGGAGCGCGCGTGCTATAACCGCTGCAATGTTCGCGCGCGTCTGTTGTCGCCCGTTCTGTTGCCGCGGTGTACGCCGTTCGGTGTAGCGGGCTCGCGCGAGACGTCGGACGTTTCTCGCTCTCGCTCCTCGCCGATACGGCGAGGAGCTTTTTTATGTTCTCCCATCTCACCGGAGGCACGATCGTGATCCAGTCCAGGAAACGGCGACGATGAGCGTCGTCGTCGAACATCTCTCCAAATCGTTCGGAACGGTCCGAGCGCTTCGCGACGTCGACCTGCGCGTCGAGCGCGGAATGCTCGCGGTGTTGCTCGGACCGTCGGGTTGCGGCAAGTCGACGCTGCTCCGCGTCATCGCCGGATTCGAAACGCCCGATCGCGGGCGGTTGCGCCTCGACGGCGAGGACGTGACGGATCGTCCGCTCGGCAAGCGCGACGTCGGCTTCGTCTTCCAGAATTACGCGCTGTTCCCGCATCAGACGGTCGCGCAGAACGTCGGCTTCGCGCTTTCGGTCCGCAAGCGTCCGGCGGCCGAGATCGCGGAACGCGTCGGCGAGTTACTCGATCTCGTCCAGCTCACGGGGTACGAGCGGCGTCGGCCGCACGAACTCTCGGGCGGACAACGGCAACGCGTCGCCCTCGCGCGCGCGCTCGCGGCGCGTCCCTCGACGCTCTTGCTCGACGAACCGTTCGGCGCGCTCGACGCGAACGTCCGTAAGGACTTGCGCCGCTCGCTACGCGCCCTGCACGAGCGCACCCACGTCACGACGCTGCTCGTCACGCACGACGGCGACGAGGCGCTCGAGATCGCCGATCGGATCGTCGTCATGCGCGACGGCGTCGTGCAACAACAGGACGATCCGCGCCGCGTCTATACCGAACCCGCGAACCCGTTCGTGATGGGATTTTTCGGCGAGGTCAACGCGCTCCGTCGGGACGCCGCGACGCTCTACGTTCGTCCGGGAGATTTTCGGATCGAGCGCGAGGCGTTCGCGTCCGCGCGACCGGCTCGCGTCGAGCGCGTGCTCGACGTCGGCCCGCGCACGCTGCTGGAACTGACGGGCGACGACGGCACGCCGTTGACGGCCGAACTCGACCGCACCGAACGCGCGCGGCTCGATCCGCGGCGCGATCTCACGCTCTATCTCGAACCGACGCGCTTTCGCTCCTTCGACGGGGCGCTCGCGTGAGGCGCGGGGTCGCGCTTCTCGCGCTGATCGCGACGACGATCGTACCGCGCTTCGCGAGCGCCGCGGACTCGACGCTCTTGAACGTGTCGTACGATCCCACGCGAGAACTCTACGCCGCGTACGACGAGCTCTTCTCGAGGTATTGGAAGACCAAGAACGGCGGCGACGTTACGATCCAACAATCGCACGGCGGCTCGGGCGCCCAGGCGCGCGCCGTGACCGAGGGTCTCGATGCCGACGTCGTGACGCTCGCGCTCGCATACGACATCGACGCGATCGCGAAGGCGAAACTCGTGGCACCGGATTGGCAGCGACGTCTTCCGGACAATTCGACGCCGTATACCTCGACCGTCGTGTTCTTGGTCCGCAAGGGAAACCCGAAGCACGTTCGCGGTTGGGGCGATCTGATCGGCGACGGCGTCTCCGTGATCACCGCGAACCCGAAGACGAGCGGCGGCGCGCGCTGGAATTTTCTCGCCGCCTACGACTACGGTCTCCGCAGTAATCGCAACGACGACGCGAAGGCGCGCGCGTACGTGACCGCGCTCTACAAAAACGTCCCGGTTCTCGACAGCGGCTCGCGCGGCGCCACGACTACCTTCACGGAACGCGGTCTCGGCGACGTGTTGCTCGCCTGGGAGAACGAGGCGTTCCTCGCGGTCCGCGAACATCCGGGCGCCTACGAGATCGTCGTCCCGAAAACGAGCATCCTCGCGGAACCGCCGGTCGCCGTCGTCGATGCGAACGTGCGCAAGCACGGAACGCAGGCGGTCGCGGAAGCCTACCTCCGCTATCTGTATTCGCCCGCGGCGCAAAAACTGGAATGCGAACAAGGGTACCGTCCCCGCCTGACGAGCGTCCTCGCGGGGTGCAAGACGAAATTCCCCGCGCTCGATCTCGCGACGATCGCGCAGTACGGCGGATGGCAGGCGGCGCAGCAGCGCTTCTTCGCCGAAGGCGGCGTCTTCGATCAGATCTACCAGGCGCACTGACGTGTCGACGCGCGACGCGATCCCCGGCCGGGCCTTCGCCGTCGGCACGACCGTCGCCGTCGTCACGATCGGCATCCTCGTGCCCCTCGCGGTCGTCGCGCTCGCGGCGAGCGGGATGTCGGGCACGCGCATCCTCGCGATCCTCACCTCGCCGCGCGCGCTTTCGGCGTTCGAGTTGACGTTCGGCGCGTCGCTCGGTGCGGCGACGGTCGACGTCGTGGCCGGCACGTTCGTCGCCTGGATGCTCGTCCGCTATCGGTTCGCCGGTCGCGCCGCGCTCGACGCGGTCGTCGATATCCCGCTCGCGCTTCCGACCGCCGTTACCGGGATCGCGCTCGCGACGCTCTACAGCGCGCACGGCGTCGTCGGACGTCTGCTCGAAGCGCACGGCATCCACGTCGCCTATACGCCGCTCGGCATCGGTCTCGCGCTCGCGTTCGTGGGTTTTCCGTTCGTCGTGCGAACGGTGCAACCGGTGATCGCGGCGTTGCCGCGCGAGTTGGACGAAGCGGCGGCATCGCTCGGCGCGAGCCGTACGGCGACGATCGCCCGCATCTCGTTGCCCCTGCTCGTGCCGTCGATCCTCGCGGGCTTCGCGCTCGCGCTCGCGCGCGCGCTCGGCGAATACGGTTCGGTCGTCTTCATCTCCGGCAACATGCCGCTCCGCACCGAGATCGTGCCGCTCCTCATCGTCACGCGGCTCGAGGAGTACGACTATCGAGGCGCCGCCCTGCTCGCGACGGCGCTCTTGATCGCGTCCTTCGCGCTCCTCGTCGCGATCAACGGGTTGCAGCGTCGACTCATCGCGCGTCGCGTGCGCGCGTGAGCGTCGACGCCCTGCCCGCGCGGACCGCCGTCGAGACGCGCGCGCGCCGCGAGCGCGGACGCGACGCCGGCGCGCGCCGTCCGGGCGGATTCGCCGCGCTCGGCATCGCGATCGGCGCCACGTTCGTCGTCGCGCTCGTCGTCCTGCCGCTCGTCTCCGTTTTCTACGAAGCCTTCCGCGCCGGGATCGGCGCGTTTCTCGCCGCGTTCTCCGATCGTTACGCGCGCAGCGCGATCCGGCTCACGCTCGAAATCGCGGCGATCGTCGTCGTCGCGAACACGCTCTTCGGCATCCTCGCGGGTTGGACGATCGCGAAATACCGCTTTCCCGGTAAAGCGCTGCTCCTGAGCGCGATCGACCTTCCGCTCAGCGTCTCGCCCGTGGTGGCCGGACTCGCGATTCTGCTCTGCGTCGGCGCGAACGCGCCGCTCGGCGCGTGGCTCGTCGCCCACGGACTCCGCGTGGCGTTCGCGCCCCCCGGCATCGCGCTCGCCACGATCTTCGTGACGTTCCCGTACGTCGCGCGTGAGTTCGCCGCGTTTCTCCAGGAACAGGGTCGCGATCTCGAGGAGGCCGCGCTCTCGCTCGGTGCCACCGTACCGCAGACGTTCTGGCGCATCACGTTGCCGAACGGTCGCTACGCGCTGCTCAACGGCATCTTACTCTGCAACGCGCGCGCGATGGGCGAGTTCGGAGCCGTGTCCGTGATTTCGGGCCGTATCCGCGGGCTCACCGATACCGTGCCGCTGCACATCGAGATCCTCTACAACGACGACGCGTTCGTCGCGGCGTTCGCCCTCGCCGCCGGACTCGCGTCCGTCACGATCGCACTCACGGCGCTCCACGCCGTTTTCGAACGTCGGGCGTATCCGACGCAACGACGCGCGACCGCGGTCGACGATTAGAGGCCCGTCGACAAGGTCAGCCGTACCGTCCGCGCTTGCGACGGATGGAAGTGGTAATCGTTCACCCCGCCGCCGCCGAGCGCCGGATTGACGGTGGGATCGTTTGCGAGCGCGGGATTCGCGGCGTCCGACTTCAACCACGAGCCGTAATAGTACGTCACGTCCGGGACGGCCGCGTTCAAGATATTGAACATGTCGAACGTCAGGCTCGTGCGGGCGCGGAGTTTCGCCGTGACTTGCGCGTTGAAGACCATCGAGGGGGGCGACGTCGCGTCGCCCTGCGTGTCGAGCACGCGCGGACCGAAATACCGCATCCGTAGGCTCGCACCGTAGTGCGGCTCGTCGACCGTCGCGCCCGTCGAGACGACCGCAGCGAGCGATTCCGGGACGCCCGTTCCCTGATGTAGCGGATCGGTGAGAAAGCGCGCGGTCGTCGTCGCGAGATCCGCGTCGAAAGCGAGGGCCTTCGTCGGCGTGTAGAAGTTCGAGAGCTCGAACCCTTGCCGTACGTCCGGGCCTCCGACCGACGTCGTTCCGTGATCGCCGTCGAAGATCAATTCGTTCGCGACGATCAACCGGAACGCGGATGCCGTGGTCGCGATCTTCGGCGACGCGTAGCGGTAGCCGAGCTCGTATCCGACCGCGCGCGTGAGCGGCGAGTTGAACGCGAGCGGCGCGCCCGTCGAATCGAACGATGCGTGCGTCTGCGGATCGTGATCGCCGATGACGCCGCGCGCGTCGTTCGAGTGGAAGCTCTCGCCGTAATCCGCATAGAATTCGTCGTGCGGCGACGATGCGTACGCGAGGGCGAGTTTGGGATCGAGCACCCCTTCCTTCGCCGTTCCGGAATTCGCCGGGTCGAAGGCGCCGACGCCGTAGTCGAATCGATCGAAGCGTAAGCCCGGGGTCACGCGGAGCTTCGATCCGACGAGGAAGCGCGCTTGCACGTACGCGTACTCGGATGTGTTCGTCACGTGGTCGCTGCTGAGCGTTCCGTTCGCGAATCGTTGCTTATCGTTCGTGAGGTACAATCCGACGACGGGTGCGTTGTCGTTGCGCAGACCCGCGCCGACCGTGGTCTCGCTGCGGGCCGTGACGAAACTCCGGCTCGTGTCGAACCCATAGTAGAGACGCTTGTCGACCTGTTCGCGTTGATCGCCGCAAGCGAACGCGAACGGCGTGGGAACGACGGAATGCGGCCGCGCGCCGACCGGTGCGGAGTCGTTCGCCGGACAGTACGACTGGTAAGCGTTCGTGCGGGGATTCGCGCCGGTATTCGGCGTGCAGGTCGCGTACGCCGGATTACACGTGATCGGATTGCGCGTCACGTTGAAGTAATCGTTCGCGTCGAAATAGTTATACGTGAAGTTCGAGAACAGATCGAGGAGCGAATCGACGCCGTAGAGGTTGAATTTCGTGGCGCCGTTCGGATCCGTATGCGCCAGTTGCCCGGAAAGAGCGTACCGATACGTGTTTCCGCCATCGGACGGATCGATGTAGCCGTACCGGCTGAGCCGGCCCGCACTCACGAGCCGCTGTGGGATCTGGTCCGTCGAATCGAACGCGCCGTTATACGCGATCCCCGTCACGGCGAGCTCGTCCGGACCGCTCGAATGCGAGTATCGCAACACGCCGTTGTAGCGATGGTACTCGTCGGGACGAACGTACGAACCGTTGTCGTGCGCGATCTCGACCGCATAGAGCAGTTTCCCGCTTCCCACGTTCGCCGAATCCGCGTGCAGGATGCGGTCGTAGCCGTAATCGCCGAGCGTGAACTCCGTCGTCGGCGCGATCGTGTTGCGATAGAACAGCCGGTAACCGCCCGCGACGGCGAAATCGCCTTGATCCGCGAAGTACGTGCCCTTCTCGAACTCGACGTAACTCACGAGTTCCGGAATGAGATAGTTGATGTCGGAATAGCCCTGGCCGTGCGCGTGCGAGCCGAGATTCACGGGCACGCCGTCGACGACGGCTTCGAGATTCGTTCCGTGATCGAGTTGGAAGCCGCGCAAGTAATATTGATTCGCTTTTCCGCCGCCGCTGTGTTGGCTGATGATGAGGCCGGGGATGCTTTCGAGCACCTCGCCCGGGCGCAGGAGCGGTCGCGTCGCGATCTGGTCCTGCGCGATCGTCCCGGTCGACGCGGAGAGCGCCTTGCCGACGAGATTCGCTCGCCGCCCGAGCGCTTCGGCGCGACCGATCGTGCGCAGCGCGCTCGCCGCGGTCGGACAGGGCGCGGGTGAAGCCTTCGGCGTCGCGTCCGGCACGGACGCGGACGATCGGACGCGGGCGGAAGGCGCGGTGCAGCCCGCGTTCGCGACGGCCGGCGCGGGCGCCGTCGCGGCGGGACCGGGCGATGCGACCGCCAGGACGAGAAGAACGAAGATCGTCGCGAGCATATCGACTCCCGAACCCGTGAGATGACGCCGCAACGATCGCACGAGCGATCGTGACGGGACGCCTCTCGAGGATACGACGTTCCGGACGTCGCGGATGCCTCCGGGGCAAAACGTCTACGATGTCATCGAACTGCGTCGCGCGCGGAGCGCGATCGCGTCGCCGCGCGCGGCGTTATCGCGAGCCCGTCTCGCTCCGCGCGGCACCGACCGCGACGCCGTCGGCGGCGAGCCAATTCTCGAGATGGGCGACGTAGTCGGGTCCGAACGTGTCGACGAGACATGCGAGGTACGCCGCGTACGCGTCGGCTCGATCGGGCGATGCGAGCCGCTCGAGCGTGCGGCGATGGATCGCCATGTACCCCTCGCGCAGGCGCAGACCGCCGTGTACGAGTTGGACGAGCAACTCGCTCGACGATCGCTCGGGATGCCGATCGAGACGCTCCGCGAACCACTCGTCGAGCGCGCGCGGGAGCCGCATCGAGCGCGTCGATCCCATCGTTCCCGAGCCGCGCGCTCGGCCCATTACCGCTCGCCCCTCTCGTCGTGGACGTGATCGGAGGCGTCGCGATCGTGACTGTGGACGAGGCCGCCGTGTTCGTGATGATCGTGATCGTGATCGTGATCGCCGTGTCCGTGTTCGTGCGCGTGCGCGATGCCGTCGGCGTGTTCGTGCCAATGCTGGTGCGCGCCGTCGTCGGCGTCGACGTCGGACGCGCGTCCGTCGCCCGTCATATCTTGCTCGCGACGTAGGCGATCTTCTGTTCGAGCGTCGCGATCACGTTCGACCACAAGTAACGGGTCGCCGTCTCGTAACCCGCGCGGCGCATACGATCGGCCGCGGCCTCGTCGCCGAACGCGGCTCGCAGGTAGACCGCGAGTTCGCGACCGTCGCCCGTGTCGCAGACGATCGCGTTGACGAAAGGCTCGGCGTATTCTTCGCCCGTCGCGCCGCAGACGGGGATGCCGCCCGCCGCCATCACCTCGAGACCCACGAGACCGAACGGTTCCTTCCCGCTATTGGCGAGGACCGCATCGGCCGCGGCGTAGAGCGCCGCGAGCGTGAACTCGGGAAGGAAGGCTTGGAGATGCACGATCTCGGCGTCCGAGGATGCCAGGGCGCGGGCGACCGCTTTTCCGTCGTCGCCGTCGGCTTCGACGCGCTCGACACGTAGGCCGCGCGAACGCGCGTGGCCGAACACGGTGTCGCCGTAGGCCTCCTTGCCGCCGCGCACGACGAGTTGCGGTTCGAGTCCCGAATCGCGCAATTCCGCGACCGCGTCGATCGCCTGAAGCCAGTTCTTATCGGGATCGAAGCGCCCGACTTTGACGAGCGACGGTTTTCCGCGCAACGCCGTTCGGAACGCTTTGACGAGTTCCCGCGGCGGACCGTCGAGCAGATGCTCGGGGATCCCGTTGGGGATGACGAGCGACGGCACGCCGAAACGCGCGAGTTCGAATTTCATGTACTTACTCACGCTCGTGATCGTCGCTGCGCGCGCGAGTGCCGTCCAACCGATGCGATCGAATCCGTACGTGTTGTTCGCGTTCCAGAGGATCGTCACCGATCCGCGCACGCCGCGCGCGCGTAAGAGGGCGTCGAGCGCGATCACGGCGTCGACCGTCTGCCACTCCTCGGCGACGACGAGCACGCGTTCGCCGCGCGCGACCGCCGGCATCACCACGTCGTCGACGACGACCGGCGGCACGCTCGCCGTATAATCGACGACTTTCTGCGGTTCGCCGTCGTACACGTTGAGCGGATGGAACGCCGAGATCCACTGACACCAACGCCGCAGCGTTACGTTCTCCGCGAACGGCTCCACCGATTTGAGGACCGGATCTCCCACGAAGAAGAGCGTCGTCTCGACACCCGCCCGACCGAGCGCGACCGCGAACGACGTCTCGCGCGTCCCGAGTCCGCCGACCGACGCGTAACGATCGGGACCTTCGAACGACAACAGCGCGGCGGTCGTGTGCCCCGCGATCATCTCGAGCGTTCCATCGGAGATCAGACTACGGGAACGAAGCGAGCGCCCCTCTTGCGCGTTTGGTTACGCGCGATCGCGCAGTTGTCGGAGAACGAACTGGAGGATGCCGCCGTGACGATAATATTCCGATTCGTCCGGCGTATCGATCCGCACGACGACGTCGAACGTCTTCACCGCGCCGTTCGCGTCGGTCGCCGAGACGTGCAGGATCGAGCGCGGTTCGATCGATTCCGAGATCCCCGCGATGTCGAACGTCTCCTCGCCCGTGAGTCCGAGCGAGAGACGGCTCTCGCCGTGCGAGAATTCGAGCGGTAAGATGCCCATGCCGATGAGGTTGCTGCGGTGGATCCGTTCGAACGATTCGGCGATCGCGGCGCGGACGCCCAGGAGCATCGGACCTTTCGCCGCCCAGTCGCGCGACGAGCCGGAACCGTATTCCTTACCGCCGATGACGATGACGGGCGTCCCGTCGGCGCGATAGCGCTCGGAGGCGTCGAAGATCGACATCCGTTCGTTCGTCGGAAGGTAGCGCGTCACGCCGCCTTCGACGCCCGGAACGAGCGCGTTGCGCAGACGCACGTTCGCGAACGTGCCGCGCACCATCACTTCGTGATTCCCGCGTCGCGCGCCGTACGAATTGAAATCGGACGGCTCGACGCCCTTCGACTTGAGATACGTCGCGGCGGGACTCGAGAGCGCGATCGAGCCCGCGGGCGAGATGTGATCGGTCGTGACGCTGTCGCCGAGCGCGGCGAGCACGCGCGCGCCGCGGATGTCGCCGCGCGCTTCGGGTCGCGCGGGCATCCCCTCGAAGTACGGCGGCTTCTTGACGTATTCGCTTTTCGGGTCCCACGCATAGCGCTCGCTCGCGGGCACGTCGAGCGCGCGCCAGTTGTCGTCGCCCGCGAACACGTCGGCGTAACGCGCGCGAAACGCCGCTTCGTTCACGGACTCCGCGACCGCCGCATCGACCTCGGCGCTCGTCGGCCAGATGTCCGCGAGCATCACGGGCTTCCCCGCTCCGTCGGTTCCGAGCGGCTCGGTCGTGAGATCGATATCCATCCGACCCGCGAGCGCGTACGCGACGACGAGCGGCGGCGACGCGAGATAGTTCGCGCGGACCTGCGGATGGATCCGGCCCTCGAAATTGCGATTGCCCGACAGCACGGCCGCGACGATCGTATCGTGCTCCGCGATATCTTGCGCGACGGCCTCGGGGAGCGGACCGCTGTTGCCGATGCACGTCGTGCAACCGTAGCCGACGAGATTGAAGCCGAGCTCGTCGAGATACGGCTGTAGCCCGGACTTCACCAAGTAATCGGTGACGACTTTCGAACCCGGCGCGAGGCTCGTCTTCACCCACGGCTTGCGCGTGAGCCCGCGCTCGGTCGCCTTCTTCGCAACGAGACCCGCGCCGATCATCACGTACGGATTCGAGGTATTCGTGCACGACGTGATCGCCGCGATCACCACGGCGCCGTCGGCGATCTTCGTCTCCGTGCGCGCGGCGACGGCCGTTCCGCCGCCGCCCTCGCCTTCGAGCGCCGCGAGCGCCGGATCGACGGAGGGCGCGAGGCCCGAGGTCGCGACCGTCCGCGCGGCCGTCCACTTCGAAAGTGCGGTGGTGAAGCTTTCCTTGGCGTCGGCGAGGGCGACGCGATCCTGCGGCCGGCTCGGCCCCGCGATATTCGGCACGACGGTCGACAGATCGAGTTCGAGCACGTCCGTGAAGAGCGGATCCTCGGACTCGGAGGTGCGGAAGAGCCCTTGCGCTTTCGCGTACGCCTCCACGAGCGCGATCTGCTCGGCCTCGCGACCCGTGAGTCGCAGGTACTGCAACGTCTGCTCGTCGATCGGGAAGATCGCGACGGTCGACCCGTATTCGGGCGACATGTTCCCGATCGTCACGCGATCCGCGACGCCGAGCGAATCGAGACCCTTGCCGAAGAACTCGACGAACTTTCCGACGACGCCCTTCTCGCGCAGCATCTCCGTTACCGTCAACACGAGATCGGTCGACGTCACGCCGTCGCGCACGCTTCCGACGAGCCGAAAGCCGATCACGTCGGGGACGAGCATCGTGACCGGTTGCCCGAGCATCGCGGCCTCCGCTTCGATGCCGCCGACGCCCCACGCGAGCACGCCGAGCCCGTTCGCCATCGTCGTGTGCGAGTCGGTCCCGACGACGGTATCGGGGTACGCGACGCCGCCGCGATCGTCGCCCGCGACGACGCCCGCGCCGCCCGCGCCGAACACGACGCGACCGAGAAATTCGATGTTGACCTGATGCACGATCCCCGTGTCGGGCGGCACGGCGCGGAAGTTATCGAGCGCGACCTGGCCCCACTTCAAAAACGCGTAGCGCTCGCGGTTGCGCTCGAATTCGAGCTCCGCGTTCTCGCCGAACGCGCTCGCCGTCGCGAAGCGATCGACTTGGACCGAATGATCGATCACGAGTTCGACCGGCTGGAGCGGGTTGATCTTCTTCGGATCGCCGCCCATCTCGGCCATCGCGTCGCGCATCGCCGCGAGATCGACCACGCACGGGACGCCCGTGAAATCCTGTAACAGGACGCGCGCGGGCCGATACGCGATCTCGCGCGCGCCGAACGCGTGCGGCGTCCAACTCGCGAGCGCCGCGACGTCGTCGCGCGTCACGCTCCGGCCGTCTTCGAAGCGCACGAGATTCTCGAGTAAGATCTTCAAACTGAACGGTAACCGCGTCACGCCGGGGAAGCCTTCGCGCTCGAGCGCGCCGATTCGAAAATACGTATACGAACGGTCGCCGACGACGAGGGTATCGCGGGCGCGGAAGCTGTCGGGATGCGCGGTATGCATGCGTCGCGATTTCGCTACGGTGCGTGCGCGCCCCCCGTCCGCACCGCGACGACGCGCGGCGCGTTACGCTCCGCGCCGACGACCGCGAGCGAGACGTTTCCGGTAAGCAATTCGTATAACGGCGCTGCTACTAATCTCGCACGCCAATCGCTCGCTTCGAGCGCCGCGGCGACGCCCTCGACGGTCGCGGGGAGCTCGCGGACGACGCGTTCGAGCGCGCCGCGCGTGACGAGCAGACCCGCCGGAAGGTCGTTCTCGGAGGCGATCGCGCCCGCGAGCACCGCGAGACACGCCACGATCGCGTCGCGATCCGATCCGGCCGGTCGCGCGGGTTTGCGCGGGAGATCTTCGTCGGAGATCGCGAGACCGGCCGCGACCGCCGCGACGATCCGATCGCCGTAGGCCTTTCGCGCGCCCGCATCGAGCCGACGCAACTGGCCGAGTTCGTCGCGCACCTTGGGACGGAGCATCACGATCGGCGCCATCACGTCGTCGGGAATGATGTACTTGAGCGGCACGTCGCGTTCGCGCGCGAGATCGTCGCGCAGTCGCGCGACCTCGCGCAAGATTCCGAGTTCTCGGCGATTCATCCGCATCGCGCCGGGCACGCGCAAGTACAGGCGTTCGGGATCGGGGCGATACTTCTCCGGATCGACGAGCGCGCGCGCGTCGGCTTCGAACCAGTCGAGCCGCCCCGAACGTCCGAGCCGCGCGGTGAGTTCGTCCGCGAGCGTGAAGAGATAGCGTACGTCGTCGACGAGATATTCGATCTGCTGCGGCGTGAGCGGACGCGTGCTCCAATCGCTCACCGTCTGCGACTTCCGCAGACGGACGCGCGCGATGTCGGCGACGAGATCGGCGAGGGAGATCGACATCCCGTAGCCGCAGAACGCGGCGGCGAGTTGCGTATCGAACGCGGCGGCCGGGAGCGCGTCGAAACGATCGGCGAAGATCTTGAGATCGCTTTGCAAGGCGTGGCCGACGATCGTCCGCGTCGCGAGCGCGCGCGAGAGCGGCCGCAGATCCGCGATGCGGACCGCGTCGACGAGCGCGACCTCCTCGCCGAAGACGAGTTGTACGACCATCAGCCGCGCGGCGTACGATTTCTCGTTGTGGAATTCCGTATCGATCGCGACGCGCGGCGCGAGCGCCACGCGCTCGCACAGCGCCGCGAGCGCCTGCGGATCGTCGATGAGCGTGGCGTTCACAGGGCCTCCCTAGCGTCCCGCTTTATCGTCGTGATGGAAGATCGAATGGAGGCGGTTGCGCATGTGGATGTGCGGCGCGTGCTGGACGATGTACCGATGGACCGTCGTCGACACGCCGTCGCCGAAGACGGCGAGCAGCGTGCAGATCGGGATCGCGATCGCGCACATCGTCCACACGTGGACGAACAGCGGGATCCGCAACGCCGCGGCGATCTGCGTCGCGAGCGTTCCGCCGAGACCGGGGATGACGCGAAGCGAGAGCAAGAATTGCGGCGAGCCGAGCCGGAACCGCCGGACCCATCCCGGTAATTTCTCGACGTTCTTCTCGAGTTCGAGCAAGTGCGAGGTCCGACGCGCGATCGCGTACCCGACCATCGCCGCGAGCACGAGACCGACGGCGTTGACGACCGAGCCCCAGAGCGGACCGAAGAGCACGCCGTTCATCACCGCGAGCGCGTCCGTCACGCTGAACGGCGCCGAGGCGACGATCGTGAAGACGAGGATCGCGATCGGATAGGCGATCGGTCCGATCGTCGAGAGCAACGCCTCGACTTCGGTCCGGTAGCGAATAACGACGGCCGCGAGGGCGAACGACGCACCGAAAACGAGCGCCGCCTCGGCCCGCCGCCAAGCGACGCTCAACGAAAAAAGAACGTCCCGTACACGTCGGACATCCTTTGCCCCTACCTGGGAGATGCCTCTCGCGCGGGCGCGAAACGCCCGCGCGGACGCGCTCTCGGTTAGCGGTAGATCGTGATCGTGTCCGCGTCGAGCGAGCCGTCGGGCTGCTGACGGCCGGAGACGTTGATCCGCTCGCCGACCGCGAGCGATTCGCCGCGCGGATCGATGACCGTCCCCGGGTGGAGATGGATGCTGCGATACGCGTTCGCGCCCGTCGAGATCTGCATCTCGAATCGCTTGAAGTACGTGATCTGCCCGACGTTCGAATTGCCGATGCCGGCGATCTTGTCGCGCACGACGCCGCCGAGGATATCGATCGCCGCGCGCGCGTACGGGTCGATCCCGGCCGGGAGCGACGGCGTACCGACGGAACTCGCGGTGGGGACGGGCGTGGGCGCGGGCTGCGCTTCGCTCGCGGCGGCCGGGCCGAGAAACAGGACGGCGGTCGCGACCGCGACGAAACGCGTGTTCATACCGTGAGCAACGTCGGACGCGCGCGTAAGGTTCCTCCCGCGAGCGCGACGATGCGCCGATGATCGCATCCGCGATCCACGTGCTCACCGCGCCGAATCCGTCGCCGATGACGCTCGAGGGGACGAACAGTTATCTCATCGTGGGCGCCGACGGTGCGGCGATCGCGATCGATCCCGGGCCGCCGGACGAAACCCACGTCGATGCGATCGTGCGGCTCGCGACCGCCTGCGGCGCGCGCGTCGCCGCGATCGCGGTAACGCACGGACATCCCGATCACGCTCCGGGCGCCGCGCTCCTACGCGCGCGTACGAACGCACCCGTGTACGCGCACGCGAACGCACGTTTCCCGCACGATCGCGCGCTCGGCGACGGCGAACGTCTCGCGACGCGCGACGGCGAGATCGTCGCCTTCGACGCCCCCGGTCACGCGAGCGATCACCTCGTATTCTGGCATGCGGGCGAACGCGCGCTGTTCACGGGCGACGTGATCGTCGGGCGCGGGACGGTCGTCGTCGCGCCGCCCGACGGCGACATGCGCGCGTACGTCGCGACGCTCCGCCGCCTGCGCGACGATTTCGCGGATGCCCGCACGCTGCTCTGCGGTCACGGCCCGCCGGTCGCCGACGCGCGTGCGAAGTTCGACGAGTATCTCGCACATCGCGACGCGCGGGAGCGCGCGATCGTCGCCGCGCTCGCGCGCGGACCGCAGACGATCCCCGAACTCGTCGCCCGGATCTACGCGGAGACGCCGCGGCCGCTCTGGCCGGCGGCGGCGCGACAGATCCTCGCCTATCTCGTCGCGCTCGAACGCGAGGGTCGGATCACGGCCGAGACCCTCGCCCGCGATCTCGAGCCCGAAGAACGCGCGATCCTCGATCCCGATCTCTCGCGCCTCGTCGATGCCGCGAGCGTCGCCGTGGCGCGCGCGGAGCTCGGCTTCGATCGCGACGTCCGCACGCTCGAGCGTTACGCGCTCGTCGATCGCCGCTAATCGCATAACGCGCGGGTCGCGTCAGTCGATCGCGAGGACGACCTTGCCGAACTGCTTGCCCTCGAGCACGCGTCGCGCCGCGATCGCGACGTCGGCGAGCGGGAAGACGCGATCGATCTCGGGCCGCAGCCCGCCTTCGAAGAGATCGAGCATCGCGCGAAAATCGCTCGGACTTCCCATCGACGTGCCGAGCAGATCGAGATGCTTCCAGAAAAGCGAGAAGGGCCGGATCTTCGCGTCGCCCGTCGTCGCGCCGTAGACCACGACGCGGGCGCCGACGCGCGCGATGTCGAGACATCTCGCGAGCGTCTCGCCACCCGTCGAATCGATCACGAGCGAGGGTCCCAGTCCGTCGGAGGCCTTGCGCACCGCCTTGTGCCAGTCGGGATCGGCGCGATAATCGATCGCGACGTCGGCGCCGAGTTCTCTCGCGCGCGCGATCTTCTCGGCGCTCCCCGACGTGACGATCGTGCGCGCGCCGACGTGTTTCGCGTAGGCGAGCACGAACGTCTGGACGCCGCTGCCGACACCCGTGATCAAGACGACGTCGTCCTTCGTCATCCGTCCGCGCGTGAACGCCGCGCGATACGCCGTGAGTCCCGCGAGCGGGATCGAAGCGGCCTCGTCCATCGTCAGCGACGCGGGCTTGCGGTAGACGGCGCTCTGCGGCACGAGCACGTATTGCGCGAACGTACCGTCCTTGGGCATGCCGAGGATGTCGCCGTGGCGCTGCGGCACCGTCGGATCGTCGTTCCACGTGAGTCCCGGATCGATGACGACGGGATCGCCGACCGCGAAATCGGTCGCGCCCGCACCGAGTTCCGCGATCTCGCCCGCGCCGTCCGAGCCCGGCGTGAGCGGGAGCACGATTCCGGGATAGAGCCCTTGCGAGACGTAGACGTCGCGCCGGTTGAACGCCGCGCGCCGCACGCGAACGAGGACCTCACCCGGACCGGGCGACGGCTTTTCGATTTCGGCGAGGTGGAGTTTTTCGGGGCCACCGAGTTCGGTGAGTCGTACGGCTTGCATGACCGCCCGATGCGGCCTCGCGGACGGAAGCTCCCCCGCCCGATTCGCGGAGCGACGGTACCGCGCGCGTCAGCTGGGTTCGGCCGTCGCGGGCGCGTCCGTCGGATA
>CAZZXB010000040.1:0-22047 GCA_964658025.1 uncultured Janthinobacterium sp. | reverse complement strand
CCGCGCTCCCCGGATACGACACGACGACCGGTCTCGGAACCTTCGACATCGCGAAACAGCTTTCGGATATTCCCTCGAGCTACTGACGCTCGAGCCGCCTCGCAACGGACCCGCCGTCGTCGCACCGACGGCGGCCCGTTCGCTTCGCGCCTTTAATCCGGCGAGCCGACGATCCGCGGCACTTCGATCGTGACGGTCGTTCCTCGCGACGAACTCTCGAGCGCGATGCGCCCCCCGGCGCGATCGACGGCGCGACGCGCGATCGCGAGACCGAGACCCGAACCCGCGACGTCGCGTCGCTCGCCGCGATAGAAACGCTCGAACGCGCGGGCCGGATCGGCGTCGCCGAGTCCGGGACCGCCGTCGGCGATCTCGACCGCGACGGCGGCGCCGCGATCGACGACGCGCACGGCGATCGGCGCGACGCCCCCATATTTGAGCGCGTTGTCGAGCACGTTCGCGATCGCTTCCTCGAGTTCGTCCGGCGAACACGAGACGTGCGCCCGCGACTCGCACGCGAGCGCGATCGCACGATCGGGATGCGTCGCGGCGAACGGGAGGACGGCGTCGCGCACGAGCTCGTCGAGCCGGACGACGCGACGCTCGGCGAGCGCGGGAGACTCCAAGCGCTCGAGGCGCGAGAGTTTTTCGATCAAACGCGACATCGTCCGCGTCTGATCGGCGACGAGCCGTAACGCGTCGGCACGTTCTCCCGGCGACGGTAACGTGCCGCCTTCGAGCATCGCGACGAAGCCCTGGACCACCGTGAGCGGCGTGCGGAGTTGATGCGTCGCGTCGACGAAGAGACGGCGCGTCCGCGCTTCCGCACGATCGCGCGCGTCGAACGCCGCGGCGACGCTCGCCATCGCGGCGTTACTGGCACGACCGAGGCGCGCGAGATCGTCGTTTCCGGCGGGATCGACGGGTTGGGGACGGAGGTCGCCCGACGCGAAGCGTTCGAGCGCGGCCGTCACGTCGTGCAACGGACGCAGCGCCTCGGCCGTCAGACGACGGCTCGAGAGATAACTGATCGCGACGATCGCGAGCAGGATCGCGAAAAACACGGCGGCGCCGAGCGCGAGCGCGTGCTCGAAGCGCGCCTCGTCCGAACCCGCATAGACGTAGAGATCGCTCGCGCGCACGCGATACGTCCGCATCCCGACGGCCGTCGCGACGGCTTTCGCCAGGCGCGCGCCGAGCGGCTCCGAGTCGTATTCCGTCTCGACGCGCGGCAGACGTCGCAGGACGATGTCGCCGCGGACGTCTTCGGCGACGACGCGTTCGGTCGCGTTCGCCGCCCACACGTGGATCGTCGGATCGTGCAAGGCGGGCGCGAGCGCGCGCATCGCGCCCTCGGCGTCGCCCGAGCGCACGCCCGCGGCGGCGAGCACGGAGGCCGCGCGATCGGAGACGAGTTCGGCCCGCGCGTTCTGCGCGGCGACGCACGCGACGATCGCGCCGATCGCGACGAGCGCGGCGAGCACCGCGAGCGAGAGCGACGTCGTGAGGACCGACCGCGCCGTGAGACCGCGGACGAACGAACCGTTCACGCCCGCTCGTCGCGCAGCGCGTAGCCGATCCCGCGAACCGTGTGCAAGAGTTTGCGTTCGAAGGGTGCGTCGATCTTCGCGCGCAGGTACGAGACGTAGGTGTCGACGATCGAACTCGAAACGTCCGCCTCGATACTCCACACGCGATCGAGGATCGACGAGCGGTCGAGCGCGCTCCCCACGTTGCGCAGGAAGAGTTCGAGCAGATCGAATTCGCGCGGCGAGAGTTCGAGCGCGTTCCCGGCGCGCGTCGCGAGTCGCCCCGCGACGTCCATGCGCAGGTCGGCGCAGACGAGGAGTTCGCGATGCTCCGACCGCGGCCGACGCAACACGGCGTGGATGCGCGCGACGAGTTCGCGCATGTCGAAGGGCTTCGCCACGTAATCGTCCGCGCCGCGCACGAGCCCGTCGACCTTGTCGGCGGGCTCGTCCTTCGCGCTCAAGATCACCACGGGCGCATCCGTGATCCGTCGCAGGTGCGGTAAGAGCGCGAGCCCGTCGATCTGCGGGAGCATCACGTCGAGCACGATCGCGGCGGGCGCCCACTCCGCGACCGCGCGCATCGCCTCCGCGCCGTCGCACGCGGTTCTCACGACGAATCCCGCCTGACCGAGTCCGACCGTGAGGAGGTGACGGATCGCGTCTTCGTCGTCGACCACGAGGACGCGCGCGCTCGGAAAATCGTCCACGGTCACGCCTTCGCCCCGCGGCGGAGGCGTGCCCTACGCACGCGCTGGTCGCGAGGTCTCGGAGGCTCGCGCGCGTTCCCCCGACGTCGCCGCGCGGGCGGCCGGCGCGAGCGCGAGGTAGGCGATCGGCACGACGACGAGCGTGAGCGCGAGCGAGCTCACGATCCCGCCGATCACGACCGTTCCCAAGCTCGCGCGCACCTGCGAACCGGGCTCGAGCGCGAGCGCGAGCGGCACGTTGCCGACGACGACCGAGAGGCTCGTCATCGCGATCGGCCGGAAGCGCGTCTCGACGCTCTCGACGATCGCGCGCAGCTTTCCACGACCGCGCGCGCGCAGCGTGTTCGCGTAATCGACGAGCAGGATGCCGTTCTTCGCGGCGAGTCCGACGAGTAAGATCGTGCCGATCAGCGAGTACAGGTTGAGCGTTTCGCGCGCGAGCGCGAGCGCGCCGAGCGCGCCGACCGCCGCCACGGGGACCGAGAACATGACGACGAGCGGCGAGCGGTAACTGTCGTAGAGCGCGACCATGAGCACGAAGACGAGCGCGATCGAGACGACGAGCGATCCGCCGAGCCCGGCGAGCGTCTGACGCATGAGATCCTGTTGGCCGAGCGGGACCGGACGGACCGCGATCGTGTTCGGGAGATGCAACCCCGCGAGACCGCGATCGAAGGCCGCCTGCACGCCCGAGAGCGAGGCTCCGGGCGCCACGTTCGCGCTTACGTGGACGATGCTCGCGCGATCGACGCGGGTGATGAGCGGCGGCGCGGGCGCGTACGTCAACGTCGTGAAATCGCCGAGGTGGACGAGCGCTCCGTCGCCGCTCCGCACTTGGACCGACGCGAGTTCCGCGAGCGCCCGACGATCGGCGAGCGGATAGATGACTTGCACCTGTTCGATCCCGTCGCGCGTTTCGAACTGCGTGGCGAGCGCGCCGCCGAACGCGGCGCGCGCGGCGGTCGCCGCCGTCGCGATCGAGACGTCGAGCGCGCGCGCCTTCGCGCGGTCGAAGACCATCGACATCTGCGGCGCGAGCGCCGCCGCCGACGTGATGACGTTCGCCGCACCCGGCGTCCGTTGCATGAGCGCGTAGACCGCGCGCGCGGCCGCCGTCGGATCGCCGCCGCCGCGATCGGAGACGATCTCGTCGATCGGCTGACCCGTGCCGTGACCCGTCTCGGGCACGACGATCGCGAGCGCTCCCGGGAGCGTCTCGCGCGCGATGCGGCCGATCGTTCCGACCCACGCAACGGTCGGCGTCGCGCGATCGGGTCGCAGCCACACGTGCACTTGGCCCACGTTCGACTGCGTGACCTGGCCGCCGAAGGGCGCCGAAAACGTCCCCGCCGTCGTGAGGTCGACGCGCACGTCGCGAAGCTTCAGGAGTTTATCTTCGAGGGCGAGGACGCCCGCGGTCGTCGTCGCGAGCGGCGTGCCGACGGGATACACCACCTGCACGAAGACCTCGCCCCGATCGACGGGCGGGATGTATTCTTCCCCGACGATCCCGAGCGGAACGAGCGAGACGGCCGCGACCGTCGCGACGAGCGAGGCCGCGACGACGACCCCCCCGTGACGGAGCGCCCACGGCAACGCGCGGCGCACGAAGCCGCGTCGCACGGCGTCGAAACCGCGCTCGAAGGCGACGATCGGCGCCCACGCGAGCGGCCGCGCGTGAAGCGACCAGTTCCCGGCGAGCGCCGGAGTGATCGTGAACGAGACGGCGAGCGAGGTGAGCGTCGCGATGACGATCACGACGCCGAACTCGAGGAGATTGCGACCGACCTGACCCGCGATGAACGCGATCGGTAAGAAGACGACGACGTCGACGAGCGTGATGACGATCGCCGCGATCCCGATCTCCGAACGACCCGCGATCGCGGCGTCGCGCGCGCTCGCGCCGCGCGCGAAATGTCGCTCGACGTTCTCGAGCACGACTGTCGAGTCGTCGACGAGGATGCCGATAACGAGCGTCATGCCGAGCAGCGAGACGGTATCGATCGTGAGATGGGCGAGCTTCATCACGAAGAGCGTGACCGCAAGCGATGCCGGGATCGACACGAGCACGACCGCGGCGTTACGCCACGATCCGAGGAAGAACAGCATCACGACGCCCGTGAACGCGATGCCTTCGAGGAGCGTGCGGAAGACGCTGTCGAGATTCGCCTGCGTCACGAGCGCCGTGTTCTCGATGAGCCCGAACGTGATGTCGGGAAAGCGTTTCGCGATCGCGGGGAGCGCGGCGTTCACGCCGTTCGCGGCGTCGATCTCCGACGACGACGACGTCTTCTGCACGTTGATCGCGACGCCGCCGATCCCGTTCAGCGACGCGAAGCTCGTGCGCGGCTCGGCGGCCGCGGTCACGCGCGCGACGTCGCCGATGCGCACGGTCCCCGCCGCCGCCGTCCACGCGTCGAGCGCGGAGCTCGGCAGCGCCTGCGGCGCGCGTAGCGGCAACTGCAGGACGTTCGCGGGCGTCGTGATGTCGCCGCGCACGTCGATCTGCGTCTGGCGGTTCGCTTCGTACGCCGTACCGCCGGGCGCGCGCACGTTGCTCGCGCCGATCGTCGAGACGACGTCGCCGAGCGTGAGACCGTAGGCCGCGAGTTTTCGCGGATCGACGCTCACCTCGAACGCCGGAATCACGGCCCCGTTAACGTAGACGTTCGACACGTTCGCAAGCGCCTGAAAGGCCGGCACGACCTGGCTCTGCGCGATCGCCGAGAGACGCGCGGGCGCGAGCGTCGTGGACGTGAGCGAGAACGTCGAGACCGTCTGTTCGCTCGGATCGGAGATCGACACGACGGGCGCCGTGAGATCGCGCGGCAGATATTGCGACGCCGCCTGCACGGCCTTCTGCACGTTCACGAGATCGGTATTGGGATCGCTCGAGGTCGCGTAGCTCGCGGAGATCGACGCCGCACCCGATTCGATCGTCGACGCGACGGTCGCGAGATTACTCGTTCCGGCGATCTGATCCTCGATCGGTGCCACGATGCTGTCGCGCATCACGGTCGTCGAGGCGCCGCCGTACGTCACGGAGATCGTGACGGAGGGGTTGGGGACGTTCGGATTGAGTTGCCGCACGAGCGTCGTCGCGGCGAGATAGCCCGCGAGCGCGATCGCCGCGAGGAGCGCGAACGCGAGCGTGGGGCGCCGCACGAAGAGCGAGGTGAGGTTCACGACGTCGCCGCGCCGCTGGGGACGGCCGAGACGGCTTGTCCGTCGCGCAAGCCGACTTGTCCGTCGCGTACGACGATCGCACCGCGCGCGAGCCCGACGACGATCGCCGAACCGCCTTCTTCCGCTCGCTCGCGCACGCGAACCGTTCGGATCCGATTCGCGATCACGATCTGCAGCGCCGCGTGCGTGTCGTCGACGAACGCGGTGATGGGGACGCGCACGCCCGAACGAACGGGGAGCGCGATGCGGCCGGTGACGACGTCGCCCGCGCGGAGGGCGTCGTCCGCGCCGAGTGCGACCTTTACGACGAAGTTCGTCGACCCGGGCGTGACCGGACTGAGCACGCCGACGACGCGTCCGCTCCGCGCGTGCCCGTCGCCGAAGACGATGTCGGCGCGCGAGCCCCGCCGGATTCGGGCGACCTGCGTCGCCGAACCGTTGAGCACGGCATACGCACCGCCCGTCGCGTGCAGGACGAAGAGCGTCTTGCCGTTCGGATACTCGCCGACGTTGATGTTGCGGTTGACGACGACGGCGTCGAGCGGCGCGACGATCGTCGCCTTCGCGATCTGCGCGCGAATCTGTTCGGCGGTTCCGGCCGCCGCCCGCGCGTCTCCCCGCGCGACCGCGACCGTCGCGCCCTGCAACCCGCTCGTGAGCGAACCGTTCGCGCGGACCTGCGCGCGCGCGTTCGCGAGCGCGACGTCCGCCGCGCGCACCGCTTGAACGCCGTTATCGGCGAGCGTTCGCGCTTGGTCGACGGCTTGGACCGAGACGAAACCCTGCGAGAGCAAACCCGCGAGCCGCCGCAGATCGCGCCGCTCCATGTCGAGCGTCGCGTCGGCCTGCTCGCGTGCCGTCTGCGCCGTGAGGATGGCGTTGGCGTTCTGATCGAGCGCGAGCCCGGCTTGCGCGGCCGAGAGGCGCACGCGCGCGCGCGCCGCCGCCGCCGTCCCCGTCTGCGCGTCGAGCGTCGCGAGCAGATCGCTCGCGTCGAACGTGGCGAGGACCGTCCCCGCACGGACGACGTCGCCTTCGCGGACGTTCACGCGCGCGGCGGGCTCGGCGAGCGTCGATTGCAACGCGACGATCTGCTCGGGGGCGACGATCCCGCCGAGCGTCGTCTGCGGCGCGAGCGTTCCGAGCGACGCGACGACCGTCGGCACGCGCGGTAGCGGACGCGCGGCCGGAGCGTCGTGCGCCGGCGCGCAACCGGCGATCGCGGCGACGAGCGAGAGGGCGAGGAGCGGCGACGGGCGATTCGACATCGGCGCGAGCGTAGCGCGAACGGACGCGCGGCGCTTGTGAGATTCGTGAGACGACTCCCATCGGGCCGCATCTCGGCGCTCGCGTCGGCCGCGAACCCTCGAGAACCGCCCGGTCGATCACGGCGTCCCGATCGACCAATTCTGTCGATCGAGCGAGACGCGACCGGGCGCGATCTCGTAGCCCTTGAAATCGGTATCGTAGATCTGCGCCGGACGGGGCCACCACGCGAACGCCCACGGCGCATCGTGCGCGAGCGTCTCCTCGATGCCGGCGTAGAGCCGCGCGCGCTGCGGCCCGTCCGGCGTCGCGATCGCGCGATTCGTCAACATCTCGTAGCGCCGACTACAGTAGCGCGAATCGTTCGAGCCGACGGGCGAACGGTTCGCGCACGAGAACACCGCCGAATCGTCGGGATCGTCCGTGAAATAATAGCCGCTCACGTCGAGATCGAACTTGCCGCTCTCGAGCACTCCTCCCATCTGCGCGGGCGCGAAGAGTTGGTTCGCGTCGTAGGACTTCGGCTCGATCGCGATGCCGACGGCACGCAACATCGCCTGCACTTGCACGGTCTCCGCTAACGAGGTCGCGTTCCCGGCGACGAAGACGGCGCCGAGCGCGAGCGGCCGTCCGTCCTTCACGCGCATCCCGTTACGGAGCCGCCAGCCGGCGGCGTCGAGGAGCGCGGCCGCCGCGCCCGGATCGTAACGCTGACCCGCGCGCTCGTCGAATCCCGGACGCATGAACGACGGCAGATCGGTATTCGCGGGATCGGTCGCGCCGAACGTCACCTTGCGGACGAGCGCCGCGCGATCGAGCGCGAAGGCGATCGCGCGGCGCACGCGGAGATCGTCGAGCGGCGGATGGGTCGTGTTCATAACGACGCCTTGAATCGCGTTGGCCTGCATCGAGGCGACGTGCACGGTCGGCACGTCGCGCAGACGACGGTACGCGAACGGCGAGCCGTTCCAGAGCCAATCGGCTTCGTGCGCGAGCATCGCGTCGATCGCCGTGTCGTCGTTCGGCACGAATTTTATCACGATGCGGCGGATCTTCGGTCGCCCCAAATAATACGCGTCGTTCGCCGCGAGTTCGAGACGGTCGCCCCGCGCCCAGCGAACGACCTTGAACGGCCCGAGTCCGATCGGCGACGCGTTGAACGGCGAATCGTTCAGCTTTCCGGGGCCGGCGAACGCGTGCGCCGGAACGATCCCGCCCGACGTCGCGAACTGCCGGACGATCGGCGTATACGGCGCGGCGAGATGGAGCACGGCCGTCCACGCGTCCGGCGTATCGACGCGGACGACGCGATCGAACCCGTCGCGTATCGAGACGTTATTCGCCGAATTCATATACGCGAGCCACGTGAAGCGCACGTCGGCGCTCGTGAACGGCACGCCGTCCTGCCAACGCACGCCGTGCCGCAGGCGATAGGTGATCGTCTTGCCGTCCGCCGAGATCCCGCCGTTCGCCCGCGTCGGCACGACCGTCGCGAGTTTCGGGACGATCGTTCCGTCGGGCCGCGTGTCGACGAGCCCGTCGAAGATGAAACGCCCGACGAACGATTCCGCGTATTGCGTGCGCAGCACCGTATCGAGCGTATTGGGCATGCTCGTCATCGCGATCCGGAGCACGCCGGGTTGCGTCCACGGATGACTTCCCGAGACGCGCGCGGCCCCGGAATCCGGCGAGCGAGCGCATCCGGCCGACGTCGCGAGGACGCACGCGAATGCCGCGCGCGCGCACGCGGCGAGTCGCTTCGAGAACGGATTCGAAATCCTCGCGACGATCTTCAGACGGTGCTCGTTCGCCGTACGCGGTAATATATATTCCTTCGGGCGCGCCGTTCGCCGGAGTTTTCGGTCGACGCGCCCAACGTCGGCCGCATGAGCTTACGAGGCAAGACGTTATTCATCTCGGGTGCGAGTCGCGGGATCGGACTCGAGATCGGCCTGCGCGCCGCGCGCGACGGCGCGAACGTCGCGATCGTCGCGAAAACGGACGAGCCGCACCCGAAGCTCCCCGGAACCGTGCATACGGCCGCGGCCGAGATCGAGGCGGCGGGCGGTAAGGCGCTCGCGCTCGTGTGCGATATCCGCTTCGAAGATCAGGTCGAAGCCGCCGTCGCCAAAACCGTCGATGCGTTCGGCGGCATCGATATCTGCGTGAACAACGCGAGCGCGATCTCGCTCACCGCGACGCCGAAAACCGATATGAAACGCTACGACCTGATGGCGGGAATCAATACGCGCGGGACGTTTCTCGTCTCGAAAACCGCGTTACCGCATCTGCTCCGGGCCGAGAATCCGCACATCCTCACGCTCTCGCCGCCGCTCGACCTGAGCCCGAAGTGGTTCGCGCCGCACGTCGCGTACTCGATCGCCAAATACGGCATGTCGCTCTGCACGCTCGGGATGGCCGAGGAATTCCGTCGGGACGGCGTGGCCGTGAACTCGCTCTGGCCGCTGACCGCGATCGACACGGCCGCCGTGCGCAACGTGCTCGGCGGCGCGAGCGTCGCGCGGTCGTGTCGGACGGCGGCGATCGTCGCGGATGCGGCGTACGCGATCTTCCAACGGCCCTCGCGCGAATGCACGGGCAACTTCTTCATCGACGAAGAGGTGCTCCGCGCCGAGGGCGTTACCGATTTCACGCCCTACGCGCCCGGCGGCGGCGCGCTCGTCGCCGACTTCTTCGTCCCCGACGCATCCTTCGCGCGCAGCGACACGGAGATCGTCCACGGACTCGCGGGAGCGGCGAGATGAACGGCTCGTCCGACGATACGCGCGTCACGACCGAACGGATCGGTCACGTTCTCGTCATCGCGCTCGACCGCCCGCGCAAACGCAACGCCTTCGACGGCGCGATGATGCGCGCGCTCGACGCGGCGGTCGCGGAACTCGAACGCGAACCGGAGATCCGTTGCGGCGTGCTCTGCGCGAACGGCCAGGATTTCACCGGCGGCGTGAACCTTCCCGAGTTCGCCGAGCGCTGGGCGAAAGGCGAGAACCCGCTCGAAGCGCAGGCCGACGGCATCGACGCGATGGGCCTCTACGGAAAATTTCGCCGCAAGCCGATCGTCAGCGCCGTGCACGGCCGTTGCTACACGATCGGCATCGAACTGATCCTCAACACCGACGTCCGCGTCGCCGCCGATTCCACGCGCTTCGCGCAGATGGAGGTGCAACGCGGTCTCTATCCCGTCGGCGGCGCGACGATCCGTTTCGTTCACGAAACCGGTTGGGGCAACGCGATGAAGCATCTCCTCACGGGCGACGAGTTCGACGCCGCCGAGGCGCTACGGATCGGGCTCGTGCAAGAAGTCGTGCCCGCCGGAAGCGAACGCGGACGCGCGATCGCGCTCGCCTCGCGGATCGCGGAGATGGCGCCGATCGCGGTCGCCGCGACCCGCCGATCGGCGCGGATCGCGCTCGAGGACGGTTTCGCGAAGAGCGTCGCGCGCTTGCTCCCCGATCTCGAGGAAGTCTATCGATCCGAAGACGCGCGCGAGGGCGTGAACTCGTTTCTCGAACGCCGCGGCGCGACGTTCTCGGGCCGTTAGCGGTCGCGCTAACGCTTCCCGGCGTTCCGCGACGCCGTGGGTTCGGGCGTCGATGCGGTCGTCGCGGGCGGGGCCGTCGGTTGCGCGGCGACGCCGACCACGAGCGGTAGGATGAGCGTCTCTTCGGAGACGCCTTTCTTGAACGTCGCGGAGATCGTGTAGTGCTCGGGCGTCGCGACGCTCGGCGCGGTGAAGGTCGCGAGATTTTGATCCGACGGAACGTCGGCGTTTCCGATCTCGCGGCCGCCTTCGTCCGTGAGCGAGAGATGGAGATCGGGCAGACCCTGCACGATCGCGACGCGGATCGGATCGCCCGACGCGACGCTCGCGGAGACGAGAAGTATCGGCCCCTTCTTCTCGCGCCTGGCGTTCGCGAGAAAATCGTCGATCGAAAACGCCTTCGTGATCCGCACGGGGAGGCTCGCCTCGACCTGTTGATCGCGGCGCGACGCGTGCAGGACGATCTTGAAATCTTGGTCCTGATCGACGAACGGCGCGAGCACGATCGAGTTCCCGCGCCGGTCGAGCAACGATTCCGCGCGGACGGTACCGTACTGATCGATGAGACGGATCGAACCCTCCGTGGTCGGCACCTCGTAGTTCACCGAGATCGACGCGCCGCCGACGACGGTGTCGTGATCGATCGCGAGGCGCGTGACGCGTAGCGGCGGCAACGTCGCGGCGGGACGCGGCCGGGCGCGGACCGGCGCGGGAGCCGCGACGGCGACCGGCGCGGGATCGGCCTCGATCGCGATCGCGCGCGCCATCTCGCCGAAGCCGTTCCGTGCGACGACGCGGATCGTATACGTCGCGGAATCCGGCGTCGTCGGAATCGCGAGCTCGAACGCGCCGCTCGCGGCGAATAATTGTCCCGAGGCGAGTTGTATGCCGTCCGGTCCGTGGATCGTGTACGCGCCCGCGCTCGCGCGATCGAAGTCGTAGCCCACGGTGAACGTGCGCCCCATCTCGACGCGTTCCGGCGCGCGGAGCGTCGCGACGCCCGGCCGCGACGCGAGGAACGCGAGCGCGAGCGCCGCGACGAACGCGAGCGCGACGAGCGGAAGAAAGAGCGCCCGCGCGCGGCGCGGCTCGATCGTTTCGTGGAAGACGAGGGTCGCGCGATCGGTGCGGATCTCGCTCACCACGCGGAAATTTCGCCGCCGCGGGAGCACGATCTCGAGGATCGCGGTCGACGCCGATTGCGCCGGAAACGCGTGCTTCGTCGAGGCGACCGCGACGTCGGGCTGATCGGGCGAAAACGCGTAGGTCGCGGACTCGACCGCGATCGCGAGCGTGTTCTCGACCTCGAGCGCGTACGTCGCGAAACGACTTCCCGGACGGCGCCGGACGCGGCGCAAGCTCGCCTGCACGCCGTCGGAGGGCACGACGACGATGGTGCCCGAGCGTTCGTCGAACGGATCGCCCGGGCGTCCGAAAAACGGGAACGCGGGCTCGCGAAGTGTGCGCGCTGTCATCTGAAGGTTCTATCGGACGCTCGGGGCGCGGGCGTTAACCGGTCGCCGACAAATCCGCGCGCTCCGAGCGGGCTCGAAGCTTTCGGCTCGCGACCGAAGCGCAACGGAAGCGCTAGAGGAGCTGGCGCGTCGGGCCGCCGCCGGAGACGGGTCGACCCGCCGGGGCGATCGTCGGCGCGTTACCGCGCGACGTCGCCGTCGGTCAGAAACAGACCCAGGAGGACCGCGTTGATCGCGTGTCCGCTCCAGCAGTACGGGCACGGCATCCGCGTCACGAAGAGCAGGCTGTACGCGAGGTAGGCGGACTGGAGCGCGGCGAGACCCGCCGCGGTGCGGAGTCCGGAACGCACGACCGGCCGGTCCGCGAACGGAAGCGCCGCGAGCACGCCGCCGTAGTAGGCGAGCCCGATCGCCGCGTTCGGGATCCCGAAAAACATCCGTGCCGCGGGCTTTTCCACGATGCTCGGCTCGGCGAGCTCGCCGCGCTCGGCGCGGATCGCCTTGCGGTACATGAAGCCCGCGACGTAGCAGCCGAGGGCGGCCGCGACCGACGCGGCGACGCGCCGCGGTCTCACCGGGGCGTGTGCGGGACGACGAAGGCGAGGACGAGATAGAACGCCGGAATCCAGACCGCGAGCGCCGCGAGCTGGAGGATGCGCCAGAGGCCGAGATCGGGCGGCGGCAGGGCGCGCTCGCCCACGAGATCGAGTTCGAGCGGCGGGGCGGCCTTCGCGACGAAGCGCAGCCGGATTTCGGCGACGATGAAGTCGAGCGCGAACCACACGAGACCGAACACGATCGCGACGACGATCCCGGCGAACACCCCGCGATACGCCGCGATCGCGAGCGCACCCGCGAGCGCGAAGCCGCCGCCGAAGCCGCCGAACGGCAGCATCGGCGGCGGTTCGGGCTTCGCGCGACGGACGGCGTAGACGTCGATCGCATCGCCGACGAGCGAGACGGCCGCCGCCGCCCAGACTTCGTCGCCGTCGGCCGAAAGGGTCGGCCGATCGTCCGCGACGCCGCGCACGAACGCGACGCGCCGCGGCGACGGCGCCGATTCCGGCGACGCGACGACGAGCGCGACGTCGGTCAGACGCGTCGGCAGGTGCGGCGCGTTGATCAATTCGTCGACGGTGCGAAAGCGCGCGCTCCGCCCGGCGTCGTCGCGTACCTCGATCGAGCGTTCGGCTCCGGGGACGAGCGCCTCCGCACGTGCGAAAAAGTGGTCGAGGGCGTCGCGGTCGAGGGAGAGCGATTCGAAGTGTCGGACCGCGCGCGTTCGCGGCTCCGTGGAAGCGTTCACTCGGCCGTTTCTTGCCGCCCGCGCGGCGCGTTTCCCGCCGCAGAGGCGCGCTCCGCGAAGGCGGCCAACGAGAGGCGCATGGCATCAGCCGCGCCGCCCGCGCACCACGACCGCCCGCCGCTCGACGAAATCCGCCACACCGCGGCGCACGTGCTCGCGTACGCCGTGCAGGATCTCTTTCCCGAAGCGAAACCGACGATCGGACCCGCGATCGAAAACGGCT
The DNA here is from genome assembly GCA_964658025.1 of uncultured Janthinobacterium sp. Lineage (GTDB taxonomy): Bacteria > Vulcanimicrobiota > Vulcanimicrobiia > Vulcanimicrobiales > Vulcanimicrobiaceae > CAZZXB01. Next base: position 8,790 of record CAZZXB010000040.1, on the reverse strand, counting down.
TCTACTACGATTTCGATCGCCCCGAACCGTTCACGCCGGCCGATCTCGAACGGATCGAAGCGCGCATGCACGAGATCGTCGCCGCGGACTACGAGATGACGGGCGAGCGCGTGACGCGCGACGCCGCGATCGAGCGCTTCGCCGATAATCCCTACAAGATCGAGCTCGCGAACGGCATCCCCGAACACGAACCGATCACGTTGTATACGATCGGCGCGTTCACCGATCTCTGTCGCGGCGGTCACGCGAAGAGCACGGGCGGCATCGGCGCGGTGAAGCTCACGACGGTCGCGGGTGCCTACTGGCGCGGCGACGAGCACAACCCGCAACTGCAACGGATCTACGGCACCGCGTGGCATTCGCGCGAGGAGCTCGACGCCTACCTCCTACAGATCGAGGAGGCGCAGAGGCGCGACCATCGCAAACTCGGTGCGGAACTCGGGCTGTTCTCGATCGAGGAGGACGCGGGCGGCGGGCTCGTGTTCTGGCATCCCAAGGGCGCGATCGTGCGCGGTCTCGTGGAAACCTTCATCCGTGAAGGACTCGCCGAGCGCGGCTATCAGCCGGTCTACACGCCGCACGTCGTGAGCGAGAAACTCTACGAGATCTCGGGCCATCTCGAAAATTACGCGCACGGGATCTTCGGCGCGCTCGAAGTCGAGGGGCAGCGCTTCCGGCTCAAGCCGATGAATTGCCCCGGGCACATCCTCATCTATCGCAGCGAGGCGCGCTCGTATCGCGACCTGCCGTTACGTTATTCGGAGTTCGGCACGGTCTATCGCTTCGAACGCAGCGGTACGTTGCACGGGCTCACGCGCGTGCGCGGCTTCACCCAGGACGACGCGCATCTCTTCTGCATGCCCGAGCAACTGCAAGCCGAGTTCGAACAGACGGCGGACGAAGCGATCCGCCTCATCACGGCGTTCGGATTCGGCCGCGTGACCTACGTCCTCTCGCGCCGCGACCCGGCGACCCGCGTGGCGAGCGACGACGTCGCCGAAGCCGCGATCCGCGGCGCGCTCGAATCGCGCGGCTTACCGTACGACGTCGACGAAGACGGCGGCGCGTTCTACGGACCGAAGCTCGACATCAACGTCTACGACGCGATCGGTCGCGCGTGGCAACTCGGCACGGTGCAAGTCGACTTCACGCTCCCCGAGCGTTTCGCGCTCGCCTATCGCGGCAGCGACGGCGCCGACCATCGCCCGGTCATGATCCATCGCGCGCTCGCGGGCTCGATGGAACGCTTCTTCGGCGTGCTGATCGAACATTACGGCGGCGCGTTTCCGGCCTGGCTCGCACCCGTGCAAGCGGTCGTCGCCCCGATCTCCGAACACCAGCTCGCATACGCCACGGACGTGCGCGACCGCTTACGCGCGCGGGGCTTCCGCGTGGAGGTCGATACGTCGAACGAAAAGCTCGGCTACAAGATCCGCCATTGGAAGACGCAGAAGGTGCCGTACATCCTCGTCGCCGGTCGGAGCGAAGTCGAGGCGGGAACCGTCGCCCCGAACGAACGCGGGAACGACGAGAAGCGCCCGTCGATCACGGTCGAGGCGTTCGCCGAAGAATTACGCGATCGGGTGACGCGCAAGGTCTGAAGCGCCGGCGCGCGGCGTCCGCGTAGCGGCCTCTCGCTCGTCGCGAACGGGCTGCCGAGTCGCCCGGCGAGTTCGAGATACGCGACGTCGCGACGCGAACGTCGCAAACCGACGACGATCCCGTCGCGACGGCCGTCTACCGCAGACCGTCGTAGACGCGACGCTCGAGCCAGCGTTCGAGTAGGCGGCGGCGCGCGTCGAGCTCGGCGAGGGACGCGGCGGCGAGCGGGCCGCCGAAGCGTTCGTTCATCGTCGCGTGGACGCGCTTGTGCGCCACGCCGAACTGCGCGCTCACGCGCGAGACGAGCCCGCGCAGATCGCGGCGCGCGGTCTCGCGGCGTTCGGCGTGCGTGACGACGACCTCGCGCTCGGCCTCGCGTTCGATCTCGGCCTGCGGCTCCGCGAGAAATGCGGCCGGATTGAAGAGCGGTCCGAAGTCGAGCGTGCGACCCTCGCGCGAGAGCGCGGAGATCGACGCGTACGCGCCGGCGCCGGGTTCGGTCGCTTCGCGATTCGCCTCGGCGAGCGCGCGCGCCGCGTCGTCCGCCTCGTCGCGCGAACGCAAGCGCGAACGGACGTCTTCGGTGATCCGGGCCGCGAGCGCGCGCAGGCGGACGTCGTCGGGCAGGTAGACGTACGCCTCGCGTCCCGTCGACGCGTCGGAGCCCGTGCGGACGAAGCGCCCGCAGAACTGCCGGAAGTACATCTCGGAGACGACGTTACTCGCGAACACGCCGACGCGCAGGCGCGGGATGTCGACGCCTTCGGAGATCATGTGGACCGCGACGATCCACGGATCGTTCGAGCGCGCGAAGCTGCCGATCCGTCGCGACGCGTCGTCGAGATCGGAGACGACGATCTCGGGTCGCACGCCCGTGCGCGCTTCGAGTAATCGCGCCACGAAGCGCGCGTGCTCCTGATTCATCGCCGCGACGAGGCCGCCCGCATCGCGATGGCCGAGCGCGCGCGCTTCGAGGATCCGTTCGTGCGCGCGTTCCAGCACGTCGCCGAGCCACGCGGGTTGCGTGAGCGCCGTCCGCAACCGCTCGCTTTGGTGGCGGCGTTCGATCGGATCGTCGAAACTCGCGCGCATCGCCGTTCCGTCGGCGCTCGTCCACTCGGCCTCGCCGCCGTGCATCGGGAACACGAGCGCCCGACACACGCCGTCGCGGAGCGCCTGCGCGTAGTCGTACGCGAACGCCGCGACGCACGCCCCCGCCTCGTAACGCACGAACGGAATCGGATTTCCGTCGGAACGAAACGGCGTCCCCGAAAGCGACACGCGATACGTCGCCTCGCCGAACGCGTCGCGAAGCGCCTGTCCCCACGACGCTTCTTCGCCCGCGTGATGGATCTCGTCGAGCACGACGAGCGTCGGCACGCGGGCGAGCGCGGCGAAGCGATGCGGTGCCGCCGCGACCTGCTGGTACGTCACGACCGCGCCGTCGAAATCGGGCGAGAGCGCGGCGTCGGCGTTACGGAAGCGGTGATCGAGTTGGATCCCGGCGCCGGCCATCGCGCGCGAGAACTGCCCTTTGAGATGTTCGCGCGGAACGACGACGATCGTCCGCGCGATCGAGCCGTCGGTGACGAGCGCGTGCGCGAGACGCGTCGCGAAGCGCGTTTTTCCCGCACCCGGCGTCGCGACGAAGAGCGCGTCGCGCTCGCGCGCGGCCATCCACGTCTCGAACGCCGTCCGTTGCCAGGTGCGTAACGAGAGCCGCCACGCGGGAATCGCCGATCGAATCACGCGTCGGACGGTTTCGCGCACCGCGGCCCGCGTTCATCGCAGGAATTTCGCACGGACCGCGCGCGCGGACGATCCGCGACTTACCGAACGAGATACCCGCTGAGATGCACGAACGCGCCGCCTTCTTTCGCGTTCGCGTCGCCCGGCAACAGCGTGACTTCGTGATGTCCGATCGACGCCCAACGCCACGCGAAGATCACGGAGTCGGGGAGCCGACGACCCGAACTCGATTTGTTCTGCCACGCGCCGACGTGACTCGTCGTCTCCACGCCGTCGAGCATCACGCGCGCGTGACCCGGCTGGCAACAGACGTCGCCGATCGTTCCGAGCAGCGCGATCCCCGAGCCCTCGAACGAGACGCGCGCCGGAAACCGTTTGATCTCGCGCGAGACGAGCCGCGCGCGCTCCCACCCGTCGCGCGCGACGGTTTTCTCGGGCGCGAGCGCCGCGGCCGCGATCTCGAGCGCGAAGCCGCCGTTCGTCTGCCACGCCGAGACGGCGCCCGGCGGCGGCGGTCCGTCGAAAAAACGACCGAACGTTCCGTCGGGCTTGCGCGCGGCGTATGCGGCCGCCGCATTCGCGAGCAGCCAGCGGCGGGCGTCGCCGTCGTGCCACCCATCCGCGAGCACGTACATCGCCTCGATCAACGGCTCGGCGATATCGTTCTCCGCTTGCAGATCGGTGAAGACGCCGTGCTGATCCGAGAGCGATCCCATGACGGCGTGCTCGGTCGCGCGCGCTTGCGCGCGATACGACGGATCGCCCGTGATCGTCGCCAGGCGCAATCCGTTCCAGATCATGTTGCCGTTGACCGAGGCGAAAAAGCGGTGCGGTACCTGAACGCAATCGTGGCCGTCGTCGAAGACGTACACGGAGTAGAGCGGCAACTCGGGATCGAGGAAGTATTTGCGGATCGCCGCATAGCGGCGCTCCGCGATGCGCAAGAACGACGGATCGCGCGTCGCGTCGTACAGGAGCAATGCCGATTTCACGCCGTTGGAATCGGTCTCGAGCGTCTTCAACTTGTCGCCGCGACCGAAGGGACGCTGGTAGCGGATCGCGGGGCACGCGCCGCGCTCGTACACGTCCGAGAGCTCGACGGCACGGAACGCCGCGAGCGCCTTCTCGAGCGCGACGACGTCTTTGGGGTCCGCTTCGTACTCGCGTTCGTCCGCGATCGAATCCCAGAGCGGCGCGTCGCTCCAGAGCAGGCACGCGCGACCGAAACACGGCGCCGGGTAACGGCGCGTCGAGCCCGCGAGCGCGGCGAGCACGTCGCGGGCGGCGGGATCGGGCGCCGTCTTCCAACGCAGATAGAGCGAATCCGTCAGCGAGTCGGAGCCCCAATCGTTATTGTGCAAGCGGCAGTCCGACGCGACGCAATCGCGCCAGAGGCCGCTTCCACCGTAGAACGAACCGACCAGCGTTCGCGCGGCCTGCGCGCCGATCGTGCCGTACGACGGTGCCGGAGCCGACGGCACGGCGGCGACGGCGGCGACGCGCGACGGTACGCGTCCGACGAGGAAGACGAGCACGAGCAATCCGCCGAGTGCGGTAACGCGGAGCGAGCGGACGAGACGCGCCGTGCCGTGCATAGACATCTGTAGAACGCATCGGCGCGCTGCCCCGATTGCGCGTACGACGCACATCACTTTCAAGGGCTCGCGTGCGGGGAGAAGCGAACGAGGTCACATGCCGCAATGCGTTCGTAAATTTGCCGTACTTTTTTCGATCGCGTTCGCGATCGCCGGATGCAAGTCGACGGGTCTCGGCGAGAAAACGGCGACGACCGCGCTCGAGAGCACGGTCTTCGCGCCGGCCGCCGCCACGCAGACGCTCACGTTCGTCGTCGGGCGCGAACGGCCGGCGAAACCGTACGCGATCGACGGCTTCCTCTACGCGAAGCGCTGGCTCGCGTGTCGCGACGCGGAACCGGGTCTGTTCTCCGCGCATACCGTCTGCACGTTCGAGGACGCGGGGCGCGCCTACGCCGCCGCGAACGGCTGGACCGTCGCGCGCGGCGACGCCACGGGCGCGTGTGCGAAGTGCGAGACGTGGACCGTTCCGCTCGCGCGCGCGAAGTTACGCAGCGTGAGCGACGTGCACGAGACGGGCAAGGACACGGCCTCGGCGACGTATGGATTCGACGTGACGCCCAACGAGTTCGGCGCGCAACTCGACGATTGGATGAAGCAGAACGCGCTCGCCTGGTGCGGCACCGATCCGCGCGCGATCGGTCTCTGGGGGACGGAGCGGTCCGCGAATGCGACGTTCGTCCGCAGTTCGCAAGGGTGGAAGCCCGCGGAACCCGCGAGCTTCACCACGTCGTTCGCGAACCGCGCGGTCGCGCCCGATCGTCCCTGCGCGCCGACGCCGTGAGCGCGCTTCGCATCTCCGTCGTCGCGTTCGCGTTCGCGACGCTCGCATGCGTCTGCTCGCCGGGAGCGCGCGCGGGCGCCGCGGACGCTCCCGACGTTCCGAGCCCGTCGCCCGCTCCCGTCCCCGCCCCGAAACACTACGTCACCCACCACGCGATCCGCGTCGGGGGCGCCGACCTCGCATACACGGCGACCGCGGGGACGATCCTGCTCGTCGACGCGAAAGACGAGCCCGAAGCGAGCGTGTTCTATACGGCGTACGTCCGTAACGGCGACGCCGCGAAACGCCCGCTCACGTTCTTCTATAACGGCGGTCCGGGCTCGTCGTCGGGATGGTTGCACATGCTCTCGTTCGGACCGCGACGCGTCGAGGTCCGCAATCCCGGGCTCACGCCCGCCGCGCCGTACGCGCTCGTCGACAACCAACAGACGCTGCTCGATCGCTCCGATCTCGTGTTCGTCGACGCGGTCGGCACGGGTTTCAGTCGCATCGTCGGCAAGGGCAAGCCCGAAACGTTCTACGGCATCGATCAAGACGCGAAAGCGTTCGCGCAGTTCATCCGGCGTTACGTGACGGCGAACGACCGTTGGAACTCGCCGAAGTTTCTGTTCGGCGAGAGTTACGGCACGACGCGTTCCGCCGTGCTCGTCGATCGGCTCCAGAACGACGGCATGGATTTTCGCGGCGTCGTCCTGCTCTCGAGCATCTTGAACTTCTCGCTCGATTCGACCTTACCGACCGACGACGCGGCGTATCCGCTCTACCTCCCGACGCAGGCCGCCGTCGCCGCGTACCATCACGCGCTTCCGAACCAACCGACGGATCTGCCCGCCTTTCTCGCCGAGGTCCGCGCGTTCGCGGCCGGTCCGTACGCGAGCGCGCTCGCGCTCGGCGATCGGATCCCGCCCGCGACGCGCGACGCGATCGTCGCGCGGCTCCACGCATACACCGGGCTCTCGCCGAACTATCTCGCGCTCTCGAACCTGCGCGTGACGAACGATCGCTTCGAGAAAGAACTCTTCCGCGATCGCGGTCGGACGCTCGGACGGCTCGACGGCCGCTTTCTCGGCATCGACATCGATCCGGTCGCGGATTCGCCCGAATACGATCCGACCGATCCTGCGATCACGGGTCCGGTGACGGCGACGCTCAACCGCTACGTCCGCGACGAGCTCGGGTATCGCACGAACGACGAGTATCGCACGACGAACTACCCCGAAGTCGGCGACCATTGGGATTTTCGTCGATCGCCCGGAGCGGAGCCGAGCAACGTTCCCGCCGCGAACGTCGCGGGCGATCTCAAGGACGCGATGACGAAGAACGCGTTACTGCACGTATTCTCGGCGAACGGATACTACGATTTCGCGACGCCGTTTTTCGCGACGGAATATACGCTCGACCATCTCGCACTCGATCCGAGCCTGCGACGGAACGTCTCGTACGGCTACTACGAGTCGGGCCACATGGTCTACCTCGATCCGAGCGCGCGCGCGCGCTTGCGCGCGGATCTCGATCGCTTCTACGAAGCGGCGCTCCGATAACGCGGCGACCGCCGACGCGCGGCCGCGCGAATCGTGCGGATCGCCGTCTCGCCGGGCTTCGCAAAGAAATAGCCCTGCCCGTGCGTGCATCCGTAACTGCGCAGTAAGCGCGCTTGCAGCGGCGTCTCGATCCCTTCGGCGGTGACGTCGAGCCCGAGTTTTTCCGCGAGCGCGAGGATCGCGCGGACGAGTTCGGGACTGCGGATCGATTCGTCGCGACCGCTCACGAAGGTCCGATCGATCTTGAGCGTGTCGATCGGAAATTGTTGGAGGAAGCCGATCGACGAGTAGCCGCTCCCGAAATCGTCGAGGGCGATGCGGACGCCGAGTTCCTTGAGGCGCGTCGCCGTTTCGATCGCGACCTTCGGCAGGCCGATCATCGCCGTCTCCGTGATCTCGAGTTGGAGCCGCTGGGCTTGGAGTCCGGTCTCCGTCAGCGCGGCGACGACGTCGCCGACGAGGCGACCCGACTGCATCTGGAACGCGGAGACGTTGACGCTCATCCGCGGTCCCATCCCGGACGTATCGAAGGCCTTCGCCGTACGACACGCTTGAAGTAAGACCCAACGTCCGATGTCGTCGATGTAGCCCGTCTCTTCGGCGAGCGGGATGAACCGATCGGGCGGAACGACGCCGTACGTCGGATGGTACCAACGCAATAACGCTTCGTGACCGCGGATCGAGTCGTCGACGAGCGAGACGATCGGCTGGAAATGGAGGCGGAACTCGCCGCGCGAGATCGCGTAGCGCAGCGCCGTGTCGAGTTCTTGCCGCGCGACCGTATGCTCGGCGAGATCGGGACTGAAGACTTCGTGACGGTTACGGCCCGTCCGTTTCGCCCGGTAGAGCGCGGCGTCGGCGTCGCGCAACACGTCCTGGGCCGAGCGATGGCGCGGCTCGAGCGACGTCATCCCGATGCTGACGCCGATATAGATCTCGCGCGCGCCGAGTATTACGGGAAGGCGAAACGAATCGAGGATCGCGTGCGCCGCGTTCATCGCGCGCTCGGGCGAGCGACGGCCGTGCAACGCGATACCGAACTCGTCGCCGCCGAGCCGCGAGAGGAGCGCGTTCGCGCCGACGCACGCGCGCAGACGACGCCCGATCGCGGTGAGGAGTTCGTCGCCGTACCCGTGGCCGAGCGAATCGTTGACGTGTTTGAAGTGATCGACGTCGACGACGAGGAGCGAGAGTTCGGTCGACGCGATCGGTTCGGCGAGGGCTCGCGCGACGATCGCTTCGACCGATTCGAGAAACGCCGTACGATTCGGCAGGCCGGTGAGCTCGTCGTGCATCTCGACGTGTCGCAAGCGTCGTTCGGCGATCCGGCGCTGTTCGATCTCGTATTCGAGCGCGGATGCCGCGACGTCGCGAACCGACTCGGGCTTCGCCGAGCTCGATCGATCGTCGCGCTCGGGGCGCGTCCGGCGCGCGTCGAGTAACGCCATCGCCTGCTCGGCGAGGCGCTCGAGCCGCACCGCCTGTCGTCGCACGAGCGAACGCGCGTCGCGCGCGGTAA
>CAZZXB010000039.1:12303-22137 GCA_964658025.1 uncultured Janthinobacterium sp. | reverse complement strand
TGTCGACGTTGTCGACGTCGCTCGAGACGCGATTCATGATCTCGCCCGTCTTCGTGTTCGTGAAGAACGAGATCGGCATCCGATGGAGGTGGGAGACGAGCCCCGTCCGGAGGTCGCGCATGATCCCCTCGCCGACGAGCGAGTTGAGATAGCCTTGATAGACTCCGAGGAGCGCCGCGGCGGCGGCCGAGAGGATCATCAAGCCGACGTCGGTCCAGAGCGCGCGCACGTCGTGGTGCGAGAGCGCCGAGTCGATGAGATTCCGCGTGAGGAGCGGCGGCGCGAGGCCGAGCGCCGTCGCGACGAGGATGCAGAGCAAGACGGCGATTTCTTGCCGCCAATAGGGAACGAAGAGCGCGCCGAGACGCCGCCAACGAACCTTCCGCGCCATCTTCGGCTGGTCCGGATTGAACATATTCGACCACATCAAGTGGGTCGGCGGTCCGCCTAACATCGTTCCTTCGACCATTCGGGACCGCGGGAAGTTGCCCCGTCCCGTCGCCCGCACACGTCCGATTCGCCGAACGAACGCTCGCGGCGAACGGTCGCGGCGAGCGCGTGCGACGGGCCCGCGACCTGCGAGAAGCGCTCGGTTCGAGCGCATCGCGGCCGAGGCCGTTGCCGTCGGCCGCGACCGGGAGCGTCGCGCTACGGCGCGGGCGTATCGTCCGGTGCGAGCGTGATGCGGAACGCGCGATATCTGCTATCGGCCGAGACGAGCACGATTTTGGCCGGCTTGAAGTCCGACGGAATCAGGAAGAGGATGTTCTCGCGCCATGCCGCGCCGGGCGCGAGTCCCGTGACGGAACCCATCGGACGCACGTCGTTGGGTTGCGCCGCAACCGAGATGCCGTCGGCGTCGGAGACCGTCGCGTCGAACTGTTGGATGTTGGCGGGATGCGACGTTCCGTTGCTCATCACGGAGCGGAACACGATCCAACGCTTGCCGCTCTCTTCGGGGTACGTCTCGCCGGAACCGCCGGAGAGCTTCGTGATCGTCATCTTTTTCACGCGCACCTGGCCGTTGAACAGCGACGGCGATCGCAGCGTTCCGGAGACGCCCGCGGCTTGATCGGCACCGCCGGGGATCGGCGTGGGCTCGGCGAGCGCCGGGACGCTCGAGACGAGCGAGATCGTCGCGAGCAGTGCGAAATTTCGGAGGCACGAGGGAAGAGCGGACATCGAGATCCTTTCGAGCAGAGACGAGAGATCGGAGCGTTCGATCGACGTCGGCGTCGCCGAACGGGAGCGCGCGTAGCGTGCCGTCGCGACGACGCGTCGTCGACGGTCCCACAATCCGATGATGCGGACGCCGGACCACACGCGTTTATCCGTCGCCGAAGGCGACGGGTAAACGCGACGACGTTTCGTACGCCGACGAAGCGTATCTTGTCCGCCGCCCGAGCCGATGCTTTCCGCAAAAAGGCGTACGAGATTATTGGTACGTGAGTGAAGCGATGCGCCGCGAACGATCGCGCGACATGCGTTTCGTCGTCACGCGTTGCGCGCTACGAGACGTGCGGTCGTCGTCACGCTTCGCGGGCTTCGAGACGACGATGCGATATACGATGAACGAAACGAACGAGAGCCGCTCGCATCGCGAACGGCTCTCGGTTTCTCCTCGGGACGCCGGAGGCTAGCGCCGGGCGCCCGATCCGGCGAGTACGGCGACGTCGAGCCGCTCGGCCATCCGTCGTCCGAAATCGGCATCGACTTTTTCGAATAGCGCGACGGCACGCTCGCGGATCGGCGGCGGCACCGTCTGCATGTGCGTCGTGATCGTTTTAATCAGGCGCTCTTGTCCGTCGACTCCCATCGTTTGCCAAAGCAGCGTCGCCTGGCTGAAGTCGTCGTTACGCGGACCCGTCTGCTCGTACCGTCCGGTCGCCTCTTTGAGGATCGTCGCGGGCTCCGCATACGCGACGTCCGCCACGGGTCCGCCGTGACTGTTCGGCGCGTAGTTCACGCGCGCGCCGTCGTTATCGCCGGCCGGCATCACGCCGTCGCGCTGATACGGATTGTCGACGACCGTGCCCTTCGCCGAGTTGACCGGAAGCTGCGCGTAATTCCCCCCGATGCGATAGCGCTGCGCGTCGGCATACGCGAACAGGCGCCCTTGCAGCATCTTATCGGGCGACGCATAGATCCCCGGGACGAGGTTTGCGGGCGAGAACGCGAGCGCTTCGACCTCGGCCGCATAGTTCACGGGATTGCGATCGAGTACGAGTCGGCCCACGGGGATCAGCGGATAGTCTTCGTGCAACCACACCTTCGTCACGTCGAAGGGATCGTACGTATACGTGAACGCTTCGTCGTAAGGCATGATCTGAACGGAGAGTTTCCACGCCGTCGTCGTGCCGGCATCGATTCGATTGAAGAGACTTTGCGTGAACGAGTCGAGCTTCTCTTCGTCGGCGCGGATCTGACCCGCCGCGGCGTCGGAGAGCGTTTTGATGCCTTGTTCGGAATGGAAGTGAAATTTCACCCAGACCTTATCGCCCGCGTCGTCGTACCACATGAACGTGTGCGAACCGTAGCCGTTCATGTATTCGTAGCCGGCCGGGATACCGCGATCGCCCATCAGCCACAGCACTTGGTGGATCGACTCCGGCGAGAGCGTCCAGAAATCCCACTGCATCGCATGATCGCGTAGATGCGTCTGGGGATCGCGCTTCTGCGAGTGGATGAAATCCGGAAACTTCATCGGGTCGCGGATGAAGAAGATCGGCGTATTGTTCGCGACGAGGTCCCAGTTGCCGTCCTCGGAGTAGAATTTCATCGCGAAGCCGCGAAGATCGCGGTACGCGTCGGCACCGCCACTTTCGACGGCGACGTGGGAGAAGCGCACCGCGACTTCCGTCCTCGTACCGACGCCGTTGAACATCTTCGCCATCGTATATTCGGACATGTCGTGTTCGAGTTCGAAATATCCGAACGCGCCGGCGCCTTTGGCGTGAACGACGCGTTCCGGAATGCGCTCGCGATTGAAGTGGGCGTTCTTCTCGAGAAGCCACGTGTCTTCGATCAGGAGCGGGCCTCGCGGGCCCGCCGAGAGCGACGTGTCGTTCGAAGCGATCGGAGCGCCGTTCCGTAGCGTGAGGAGATTCGGACGGTCGTCCGTCGGCCACGAGTTCTTACCGAATCCGTTCGGTCCGTCGGCCGTGATCGGCGCCACGCTCCCGGGCGGTCGGGGCGCGCCGCCCTGTTGGTTCGGCGGTCCGTTCGGCTGCACGGGGGGCGTAACGCCGCCGGGCGCGTACGATTTTTCGTGCGTCAGGCCGTTCCGACGCTCGTCGTTGTCGGACGCTGCCGGATTTTTCTTGTCGTTTTTCATCGTGCTGCGAGACTCCTGAACGAATCGTTATGTGACGTTAGGGACGACGCGCCGTCGAGGCGCGATCGGGTTAGCGAATCGAGCGCAAGCGTCGATCCGCGATTACGGCGGTACCGAGCGCGACGAGTCCGAATCCCGGGATGAGCCACAGGAAGAGATAGGGTTCGAGCGCCGATTTATCGGGCGCACCGCGCAGGGACGCACCCGCGGTCACGCCGCCCACTCCGGCGCGTTCGGAGCCGGGGGCCGGCGGGAGATTTCCCGGTGCGGGCGTTTGCGCGGCAACGGGTGAGGCGATGGCTGCGACCGCGATCGCGAGCGACGCCAGCCGCATGATCGAACGAATGCTCATGCGTTGGACTACCCGAGATAACGTCGCGCCAACCCGTGCGTCGCGATGCGGCGCGCGAAAATTATCGGTCGCGCCGACGTGCGACGCGCGAAATGCATTAATTATGTGCGAATACGTACGCGCGGTGAGAGAACGTCCGGCGCAGTCAGCAGAACGCCTCGTCGATCGCGCCGAGCACGTCGGCCGTTCCGATCTCGAGCAAGCCCGCGTCGACCGCGGTGCCGTGCGGAGATCCGCGTTTGCCCGTCCACAACGCACGATGCATCGGCCGGTCGGACGGCGGGCCCCATTCGGCCGGCGATACGGGACCGAACAACACGACGGACGGCGTACGCGTGGCCGTCGCGAGATGCGCGATGCCGGTATCGCCGCAGACGACGCCGCGGGCGGTGCCGACGATCGACGCGAGATCGACGAGCGACGTGCGTCCCGCGACGACGTGCGACGCCGGAATCGCGGCGAGCGAGGCGAGCGCGTGCGCGCGTTCGCGATCTCGGGGAGCGCCCGTTACCACGACCGTCGTCCCGCGACGGCGCAGCGTCTTCGCGACGTGCGCGTAACGTTCGACGGGCCAGCGACGCGCCTCGCTCGCCGCTCCCGGGTGAACGACGACCGCGCCCGCGAAACGCAATCCGATCGTCGTGCGCGGGGCGAGTATATCGAGATCCGTATCGTCGACGGCGACGCCGGCGGTGCGTAACATCCGCCCCCAGCGTACGATCTCGCGTTCGCCCGCACGCCACACGGCGCCGCCGCGAGTCTCGGGAACGAGCGGATTCGCGAAGGCGACGATGCGGCGCGGACGCGCGGCGAGCAAGATGCGTTGGCTCGCGGGACCGCGTCCGTGGAGATCGACGGCGACGTCGAGTTCCGCGATCGGGGGAAGTGGGGCGAGCGGCGCGACGTCGAGCGCATCGTCGAAAGCACGGGCGAACGGTACGAGTTCGTGCAGCGCCTTCGGCGCGGCGAGCGAGCGGTGGTGTTCGGGAAACGCGCGCGCCAGTCCGCGATACGCGGGGATGCCCGTCAAGAAATCGCCGAGACCGAGCGGCCGCAGCGCGAGCAGCGTCGGCACGATTATGCGGAGTGTCCGATGCTCGTCGTCGCGGTCCGTTCGATCGAGCGATAGACGCGCAGCGTTTCAGCCGCGATCTGCGTCCACGTGTAGCGTTCCGCGACGCGATACCGACCGGCCGCTCCGAAGCGCGCGCGTAGCGACGGCGATGCGACGAGCGTCGAAAGCGCCGCCGAGATCGCCTTCGGAGAGCGCGGCGATACGTGGAAGCCCGTGTAGCCGTCGATCACGGTGTCTTTCTGGCCGCCGACGGACGTAGCGACGACCGGAACTCCGCAGGCCATCGCCTCGAGCGGAACGATGCCGAACGGCTCGTACCATCCGGCCGAGACCAGGGCGTCCGCCGAACGCAAGAATCCGGGGATCGCCGCACGTCCGAGTCGGCCGACGAAGAACGTGCGCTCCGCGACGCCGTGGACGAGCGCGACCTCACGCAAGCGCGCGAGCTCTCGTGCGTCGCACGGGACGCGTTCGTCGCCGCCCGCGACGAGCAGCTCCGAATCGGGCACGTCGCGCAGCGCGACGATCGCGTCGTCGACGCCCTTGCGCGGAACGAGTCGCGAGAGCGTGACGATTCGATGCGCGAATCGCCTCGGTAACGCGTAGGGCTCGCCGCTCGAGAAGAATGCCGTATCGACGCCGCACGGCACGATGCGCAGACGTCGCGGTTCCGCGCCCATCCGACAGAGTTCGAAGATCTCCGAACTCGTCGTCGCGATGACGCGATCCGCCGCGCATGCGAGACGCCGTTCGTCGTCGATGCGCGACGCGGGACTCGAGTCGCCCGTGCCTTGATGCATGCGTTTTTCGCCGCCGAGCGCGTGGAACGTGATCGCGAACGGTACGCGCAGTTGCGGGCAGACGCGCGCGGCGACGAGCGCGGACATCCAGAAGTGCGCGTGGACGACGTCGGGCGATTCGACGGCGAACCAACGTCGCACGCCCGCCGCGAATGCGTCTACGAAACCGTAGATGTCGTCCTTGGGGATCGGCTTCGGCGGTCCGGCATCGATCAGGCGTACGACGAAGCCGCCGGGGCCGATCGTCTCCGTTTGGGCGAGAGGGTCCGTTCGTCGCGTGTAGACGCAGACGCCGTGACCCGCGCGAACGAGCGCTTCCGAGAGCGCCGCGACGTGCACGTTCTGACCGCCGGCATCGGTCGTTCCGAGATCCGCGAGGGGGTTCGCGTGCTCGGAGATCATCGCGATCTTCATCCAATAACCTCTCGCAGCAGCGCGTCCCAGTCGCGCGTGAATCGCTCGATGCCGTAACGCTCGCGCGCGTACGCGCGAGCGCGACGTCCCGTCTGTCGCGCGTGCTCGGGATGCGTGACGAAATCGTCGACCGCCGCGACGAGTTCGTCGACGTTCGTCGAACACGCGCCGGTCCGCGGCGGGACGGCTTCGAAGGCTTCCGTCGTGCCGAGTGCGGCGACCGGCATGCCCACGTGCATCGCTTCCAAGAGCGAGAGTCCGAGCGACGTCCAGCGGTTCGGGTGGACGTACACGCGACGCGCCGCGATCTCGTCGTGCAATCGCTCCTGCGGTACGTCTTCGACTCCGCCGATCTCGCTCGCGCCCATGCCGAAGAGGTCGAGCGGGGCGACGCGTCCGAATCGCTCGAGCAGGTCGGTGCCGACGCGCCGCCCGCGCCGCACGGGCTCGTTGATGACGGCGACGGAGCGCGGCAGATCGCCGCGATATCGGTACCCGGGATCGACGATGCCGTGTTCGATCACGCGCGCCGGAGTCGTACCGCCGTTCCAGAAAAGCGCGTTGAAGTGCGTGACGTGCGCGAGCGTGAAGCCCGGTCGATCCGCGACGGGATGACGCATCCCGTCGATCGAGCCTTCGGGCGCGTCGTGTTCGACGTAGATCGCCGGGAGGTCGCGCCCCGCGACGCGGTCGCCGAGGAATCGCTCGGAGAGGCCGTCGAGTTCCTCCGGACGCTGGAAGACGACGGCGTCGTAATGCATCGCCCGCGAGGCTCGTTCTTCGATCTCGATCGCGTTGTCGGGCCAGACGAAGGTCCGCGCGCGGCCGCGGCCGCCCGGCCCGCGGCCGGGGAGGAGCGGGACGTAGACGTCGTGTGGGATCCGCACGAACGCGCTCATCCACGATCCGTGGACGTGCCAGCAGAGGACGTTCATGCGGCGCAGCGCGGTCGCGCTCCGAGCCGCGCGACGGCCTCGCACGCGTCTTCGTTCGAAATCGCTTCCAGACAGGGATGCGCCTCGAGCGGACACGTGCGCGCACGGCATCCGGCGCACGCGATATCCTGACGACCGAGCACGACGTTCGGGACGCCGAACGGCGCGAAACGCGTTAGCGGGATCGTCGGCGGGAAGAGCGCGACGACGGGCGTTCCGACCGCTCCGGCGACGTGGATCGCGGCCGTGTTGCCGGAGACGACGACGTCCGCGGCGCGCACGAGCGCCGCATATTCGGCGAACGTCGTCTCCCCGCCGACGTCGGTCGCTCGCGAACCGTCGCAAACGTATCGCGTGAGTTCGCGCTCCGCCTTCGACCCGGTGACGACGACGTCGTATCCGAGGTCGTCGAGCGCCCGCACGAACGCGCGCCAACGTTCCGGTCGCCACGTGCGCGCGGCGACGGTCGCTCCCGGCGTGAGCGCCACGAAGCGTTCGGGGAGCGGGCGGCACGCCGGTAGCGGTCCGTAGCGGAGCGCGCCGTCGTCGCCCGAGGCGAGACGATGGCCGCAAGCGCCGACGAGCGCGAGGTTGCGCTCGACCTCGTGGAGCGCGTCGTCGACGCGCACCCGCACGTCGAGTAACGATCCGGGATAATCGACGCTGATCGCCGCGACGAATGGGATGCCCGCGAGCCGGAGCAGGAGCGCCGCGGGAAGCGGGCTCTGGTGGAACGACGTGAAGACGAACGCCTCGTCGAACGCCCGTGTCGCGACGTCGTCGACGACCGCGAGCGTACGGCGCCGATCGAGGGGTTCGGGATTCGCATCGATCCATTCCGCGGCGGCGACGATGACGTCGCCGACCCCCGGCAGGAGACGCGCCGCACCTTCGCCCGTCGGCGCGCAGAGCAACGTCACGTCTCGCTCGCGCGCGAGCGCGCGCAACGCCGGCCCGGTTAAGGTGACGTCGCCGTTATTGTCCTGGCGCACGGCGAGCGTCCGCATCCGCACTACGGGCTTCCCGCGAGGATCATATCGACGGCGGCCGCGAGATCGAGCGCGACGCGCGGCGCCCGTTGGATCTCTTCCGGAAGCGTGACCGCGGTCGGCACGAGGATCGCCGTCGCCCCGGCCGCGTGCGCCGCATCGACGTCCGAACCGATGTCGCCGACGACGACGCACGCGGACGGAGGCACGCCGCAATCGCGCGCGGCGCGGGTGACGAGCGACGGCCGCGGTTTGCGGCACGGGCAGCCGGCATCCGCGCGATGCGTGCAGACGGCCCACACGCGAAACGGGCCGAGATCCGCCTCGATCCGGGCGTTGACCGCGGCTAGCTCGTCCGCGCCGACCCGGCCTTCGCCGACGCTCGCCTGATTCGTGACGACGCCGACGGGGATTCCCGCCGATCGCAGGCGCCGGAGCGCCTCGCGCGCTCCGGCCATCGGGCGCACGTCGGCGGGATCGCGCAGATCGACGACGTCTTCGATGAGCGTCCCGTCACGATCGAATAATGCGAGCGAGGTCCGCGAAGCGCGAGCCGCGCGCGCGTGCCGTTCGCCGATCGCCCGATGGTACGTTGCGGAGAACGGGATCGCGACGCTCGTCGCGAGCATCGTCCCGATCTCGCGCGCCGTCTTCGGGCCCGGTGCGATGCGGCGGTACGCGAAGCCGATCGTCCTCGCCGTCCAGATCGCCGCGAACGCGAGCGAGAGCGCCGCCGCCGCGACCGTCGCCACGTGCGAACGGATCGCTCCGCGGCTCGCTCCGGCGCGGTCGTACCAATCGTCGCCGTGAATCGCGCGCATCAACGCGTCGTCCCGGTTACCGACTTGGAGTCGCACGCTGACCCACGCGTCCGCGGGACGTACCGGATGGCGTACCGATCGCTCGCCGCGCGTGATACGTCCGCCGTCCGCCGTCGCGCGCAGCGCGAGATCGGCGTCCTCGCGGAACGCGCGCGGAAAGCGTTCGTCGAATCCGCCGAGCCGTCGCAGGACGTCTCGGCGATACGCGCAGTCCGCGGTGATCCAGCGCGCGCGTGCGAGACCGGCGACGTTGCGTTCCCAATCGGTCGGCGCCCGATCCGCCGGTAGCGGGACCTCGACGCGACCCTGCGATGCGACGACGTCGCCGTCGGCCGTCGCGACGTCCGAGACGAGATCGGCGGCCCACGTCGGCGAGACGACGACGTCGTCGTCGAGAAAGGCGATCCACGGCGTGCGCGTTTCGCGCCAACCGCGATTACGTGCGGCGGCCGGACCACGACCGTCCGAACGCACGACTTGCACGATCGATCCGATGCGCGGGAGCGCGGGGATGGGGAGCGGCGGCGCGTCGCCCGCGCGATCGTCGACGAGGACGACGCGCTCCGCGAGCGGTCCGTCGCAGGCGTCGAGCGTCGAGAGCAATACGGCGAGCGAGTCCCGGCCGATCGTCGGGATCACGATCGAATATCGTGCGTCGCTCACGAATGCATCGCCATCGTCGCCGCGAGCGGCGCACCGCGGCGGCCGACGAGATAGGGGCCGATCGCGAGCGCGTCGATCGGCGCGGACGCGAAGCGCTCGATTGCGTCGTGCGAATCGTCGACCACCGGTCGACCGGCCGTGACGAAACTCGTGTTCACGACGACGGGCAGACCGCCTCTATCGCGGCGACGGTCCGTCCGTCGACGACGATAGCGGCGAATGAATCATGAAATACTGCATCGATGCCAAGCGCGCGCATGGACGTTGCATTACCCGTCGCATTGCCGGCGAAACGGGCTCCGGACCGGCCGCCGTCTTACCTCCGCTAACGTCCTCGCCCGCTGTGTACGCTTTCCGTCATTACCGACAATCGGCGCCGAACGTTATTCGCGACGCTCGCGCATCACGAGCGCGGCTATCCGCTCGGGAACGTCGCGAACGCGCGGCGCGC
>CAZZXB010000039.1:0-12203 GCA_964658025.1 uncultured Janthinobacterium sp. | reverse complement strand
CGCGGCGCGCGTCGACGCCGCTCGCGCGAGGCACTCGGCGGTGTCCCGCGCGCGACGCCGCGGCTGATTACCCGAACGGTGCGTCGTCTCGTGGCGCACGATGGACGCGTTGCGCGTCGTCGCGTCGCTGCGTTCCGCCGCGTCGGCGCGCGCTCGCGCTTAGTTCCGACTCGTGACGATCGGCGTCGGATCGAGATGTTCCGAGACGTACCAAACCTGCGTTTCGTTCGTCCGGAGCACGGAGCTGACGAGGAGATCGTTACTTCCCTCGTCGTCGTTTTCGTCCGTCGCGTCGATGGCATCTCGCACGCGCTTGATCGTCGATTCGTGCGCGTCGAGCAGACCCTGCAACATCGCCGGAACGCCCGGAGCGCCGTCCGGCGGACGCGGGATATCGGTGAGATCGGCGGCGTGACGCGGATCGCCGACGGCGATGCCTCCGAGCTTCTGTACGCGCTCCGCGAGTTCGTCGACGAGCGCGTATTGCTCGGCGGCATGTTTGTCGAGAAGCAGATGCAATTGGTAGAACGTCGCGCCGCGCATCAGCCAGTGAAATTTTTTGTAGAGCGCGGCGAGAAAGATCGTATTCGCGAGGACCGCGTTGAGCCGCTCGCAACTCTCGCGTCGCGCGTCCTCCTCGAGTCCGATCGCGAGGCTCTTGAGCGTTCCGAACGCTTGGACTTCGCTACGATCGTTCGCGGACGCGCCGCGCTTCGTCGGGGTTTTCGGTTGTGTCGCCATAGTGTCTCCTTCGGCATGGGTGATGATCTGGGTCGTCGTCTCGGTCGATGCGGTATCGCGAGAGGACGCCGGTATGCCGCCGCGTCATCCTCGTCGTTTCGCGTCGGCGCGCACGCCGATCCGTCCGTCGGTCGCGCGGACGACGTACGTCGGTAATGCGAATACGGCCGGTCCTTCGAGAACCGCGCCGTCGCGCAGGGAGAAACGGGCGCCGTGCCACGGGCAGCGGACGCAATCGCCCTCGCGCGTGCCTTCGTCGAGCGGTGCGCCCCGATGCGAGCACACCGCGCCCACGGCCGAGAATCCGTCGCCGTCGCGCGCGATGAGGACGGGCGTGCCGTTCGCGTCGGCGCGTAACCATCCGTCCTCGGGGACATCCGCCATGGCGGCCACGTCGACGAAGTCGTCCGGCGGAGGGATCACGGTAGCCGTGTGTCGGATGCCGATCTGCATCGCGGTCGTGAGTTCGCCACCGAGATACGATCCGAGCGCGACGAACGCATATCCGACGAAGGCGGCCGCGATAGCCGGCCGGCGTCGGCCCGTCCGACGCATCGCGAGCGACGCCTGATAGGCGAGCATGCCCGATCCGTTGAGGAGCGCGTGCGCGATGCCCACCTTCTTCGGTTGTTCGCTCGTGTCGGCCCAATCGGCCCAGCCCGTCACGATCGACGCGTACGCTCCCACGATCGCGACGCCGAGCGTGATCTCTCCGGCGCGGCGCATGTCCTGCGCGCCGAAGAGTTCCGCGACGTCGAGCGCCGCCAGCACGGTGAACGCCCCGATGGGAACGTCGGTGAGCATCGGATGGAGCGAATGGCCGAGCCACGTTCCGGCGAGCGCCGACTTCGCGAGCGGGTTCGCATCGCGAGCCCGACGGATCGTCGGCTGGACGACGTCCGCGAGAGCGCCGAGCGCGGGGATCGCGGCGATCCGCGACGACAGGCGCCGTCGATCGAGAAATTCGGGATTGAGCACGCTAACGGCTCGTCTGGTGTTCGGTGACGCCGGGAATCGGCTGCTCCATCGAGCGCTCTTGCATCTTCCCGTCGGCCGACTTCCACGCGGCGAAACCGCCGGCGAGCGTTCGAATCTCGCCGTAACCCTCCGCGGCGAGTTTGCGCGCTATCTGGAAAACGCGTTTGCTCGAGCCGTCCTCGTCGTAGAGAACGATCAGGCCGGAGCCTTTCGGAAGGGGAAGCACGAGATGCGAGGCGTCTTCGAGCCTTTTCGGCTTGTAGCGGATCGATCCGAAGATCTGGTCGCCGTGGTCGGTCGATCGTACGTCGACGACGAAAACGTCTTGTGCGTCGATTCGTTTCGCTAACGCATCGACGTCGATCGTAGCGGGCTCGTAATTGCTATCCATCGCGACCCACGTTCCCGCTTCGCTCGCGACGTACGCATCTTCGGACGGACGCGTATGCGGGTCGACGCTCGAACGGCGTGTCGCCGCCGGATCCGGCCGACGTTTCGACCGCGAGCTGGAGATGAGAACGGAGCATCGAGAGCTCCCCCCGGGCGAATCGCCGGAGCGATGGATCCACGCCCCCCCTTCGTTTCGGACCTCGAAGAGCAGACGCTCGTCGAATGGCGTGCCTCAAGGCGAGGAACTCCGAAGCTGCGGGAGTGCGTTTGCACTGCGGCGTTCGGTGCTGCTCCGCGATGCCTTCGAACGCGATGCCTTTAAAATCGGCGACACTCATTAACGTTCGTTTTGGTACATAAATAATGAATGAGCGACCGGATCGCCCGCACGCCGTTCGAAAGCGACCATGTTGGGTACGCGGCTCCGTACGTCGCCGATTGCGAAGACGCCACCACGAAACGAAAGGCCACACATGAGTGCTCCGACGATGAAGACCTACGTTAGCGACATGCTCGCTCTCGAAAACCATCAACTACAGCCGCTGAAGATGCAGGCGGAGGACGCCGACGTAAACGCATTTCCCCGAGCGAAGGCGTGCGTCGACGAAGCGCTCCGCACGGTCGAGGCGCATATCGAATCGTTGAACGCACGGCTCGAGGCGCTCGGCGGGCACGCAGGCGAGGGTGTGAAATCGGGAGTCACGTCGGCGGTAGGTGCCGTCGCCGGAGCGATCGATAAGATGCGCAAGACGGAGGTCTCGAAAAATCTCCGCGACGATTATGCGGCGCTCTGCCTGTCGTCGGCGGGGTACACGATGCTCAATACCGCAGCACTCGGAATGAGCGACCCCGAAACCGCGTCGCTCGCGAAGCGTCATCTCACCGACTTCGCGTCGATCGTCATGAAGATCAGCCACACGCTCCCGTCGGTCGTGCTCGGCGAGTTGGAGAATGAGGGTGCCGCCGTCGCGACGTCGGCAGTCTCCGAAGCCGAAGGCAACGTCGAAGAAGCTTGGAAGGTCGGAGGGGCGCGCGCGTAGCGTGCCCCCGAGCGACGGAAAGAGGCAGGTCGGCGCACGACGCGGATCGTGCGCCGGCATCACGAGAGCGTGCGGCCGCCCCAATCGAAACGTTCGAGCATGTCGTGCGGGTCGTCGTAGATCGAGATCGCGCGAGCGAGTTGGGCCTCGCCCCACCCGCCGCAACGCAGCATCACCGAGGCGACGCCGGCCGCCGACGCGGCGGCGATGTCGTACGGCGTATCGCCGAGCATGAAGGCATCGCTCGCGTGAAGTCCGGCCGTTCGGAGCGCCGTCGACACGATGTCCGGGGCGGGTTTACTCGCCTCCACGTCGTCGCTTTCGGCGCCGACGCACACGAGGTCGGCGATTCCGATGCGTTCGAGGGACGCGTCGACGTCTTCACGCGATGCCGACGTCGCGACGACGCACGACCAGCCCTCGGCCGCAAAACGTTCGACGAGCGCTCGAGCGCCTCGCGTCGGACGGACGGCGGAAAAATAGCGTTGCTTGTAGATCTGCGAATTCCGTTCGGCGATCGTGCGGCCGGGTTCGGTCGCTTCGTCGAGGCCGGGAGAGATACGGGGAAGGACGCCGTCGCTTCCCATACCGATGAGCGGTCGAAAAAACTCGGGCCCCAGATCGAAACCGAGTTCGCGGCTCGCGTCGCTCCACGCCGCGGCATGCGCGTCGTTGCTTTCGAGCAACGTCCCGTCGACATCCAGTAGGACCGCTCGCAGCGTGCCGCCTCCGGATTTCGGATCCGTCATGTCCGCTCGTTGCCCAAACCCGGAGATGTCGAACCTCGGCGCGGCGGCCGAGGGTCGATACGTCCGAGCGACGGCGGTTTACGCGAGGACGCGTCCGCGTATAATGCATCATGCGTCGCGACGTAGATGAAGCGGGGGATCTCGGGGCGCTCGATGCGTCCGCGCGGCGCGCGCACGACGCGGACCCCTCGTCCGACTCGACCGACTTAGCGTTACGGCGCGCCTTGCTGTACGTCGCGCTGCCCTTCTGGATCGTTCCGGGGATCGCCGACTGGTATTGGCATCGCCGGAGTCGCATCGAGAAGACCGCCGGATCGCACGAGTCGCTCACACACGTGCTGATGATGGGCTCGATCGGCTTGCCGCTCACGCTCGCGCTCGTCTGTGACATCAATGCCTCGGTTCTCGCATCGATGATGGTCGCGACCATCTTTCACGAAGGCGTCACGTCGTGGGATATACGGTACGCGCAATCGCGCCGTGACGTCTCGGCGATCGAGCAACAGACGCATAGCTTTCTCGAAGTAATGCCGTTCGTCATGACCGCCCTCGCCTGTTGCCTAAAGAGCGAGCAGTTCGCGGCGCTCTTCGGACGGGGCGACGAAGCCGCGCGGTGGCGGCTCGAACCGAAGCGGCCGCCGCTTACGTCGCGGTATCTCGTCGGGCTCTTCGGCGCCGTCGTCCTCGGTATCGCCGTGCCGTACGCCGAAGAATTCGTACGTTGTTTCCGTGTGGACCGTACGATCGCACCGCACGTGGAGCGCGCCGATCGAGATCGAGAGTGAGGATCGCGCTCGGACGATTCGCGTGACCGCCCAAGGGGCGGTTTCCGAGTGGGCTCGTTAACGACGTGTAATCGGCGGCGTCGACGGTACGCCGATGCGGTCGTCGACTCGTGGATCGTCGCGGCCGGGCCGGTCGCGCGACGCTTCCGCGCGCGTGGACGCAAGCAGGAGTGGGGGGCGCTTCGGGACGAACGCGCCCTGCGTCATGCCCCCTACACGGATTCTGGGAATCGTTGCCGCGCTGGCGTTCGTGATCGTCGACGCCGCGGCCGCGGGGGCTTCGAACACGTCGTCGTTCGATCGATTTTGCGACGTCTGGAAGAAGTTGCAAGATTACAGCGTGACGATCGACGCGCACGAGACGCTCGGCGATCGATCCGCCGATAACGTGATGCTGTATCGTTTTCGCAAACCCGATCGCGCCCGGCTCGACGTGATCGCGGGACCGAAGAGCGGCGCGACCATCGTGTGGACCGGAACCGATACGGTGACGGCGTACAAGCGCGGTCTCTCGTTCTTCAAGATGCACGGCGACGCGCATCAGGTCGATCTCACGTCGCTGCGCGGGAACGGAATCCTCGATCCGAACATGGGCACGCTCGTCGCGTGTTTCGAAGCGCATCGAGACGCGCTCGTCGAACGCGCCGGCCCGACGATCGACGGGAAGGCGACGACGGAGATCGCGTTACCGTATAAGGGGATCGTCTGTCCCGAAGATTCGGCGAGCGATCGCGGCGTGATCACGCTCGACGTTCTCGACGTGGCCGACGCCTCGGGTCTCGTTCTCGTCCGAAAGCGATACGAGGGCGACGAAGTCGTCGAGCGTTGGGCGCTCACGAACTACGTGATCGACGCGGGTCTCACGGACGCGGATCTGCGTTGAGGCCCGCCGTCGCGCGTCACGTGCGACGACGGCCCCGCGGGATTAGAAGCGGTTCGATGCGTCGGATATCTCGAACGACCGACGCCGGTCGGCGGGTCGTTCCTTCGATGCGTTCGTAGGTCGCGTCGGCGGTATCGAGATCGGTCGTGAGGACTCGAATATCGTGGCCGAGGATTCTCGCGCGGACGTTCGATCCCACATTGGCACGCGGGATATCGGTTCGTCGAAGGTCCGAATCGCCGACGCGAAACGTCCGCCGTCGACTACGGGCAACGCGGCGACGGACCGATCGCGTCGTCGAGAAACGCGGCGTGACGATCCGTCCAAACGCCCGCATCGTTGTCGCGGACGTTCGCGAGCGATCGCCGCGCGAAATCGCTCGGCTTCCACGCGGTGTATAACGTGACGAGGTGCGCGTCCTCGCACGCCAATCGCGCGCCGTTCGTCGGATCGTCGCGGACGAACGCCGCCATGATCGCGGCGATGTACGCGATCGCGATCGGCGCCTTCGCGAGCGCCGCCCGACGCGCTTCCATATCGAGATGCGGGAGATAGCCGAGCTCCTCGACTTGCTTCGCCGCCGGATCCCCTTCGCTCAGCCGATGTTCGCGGTAATGCACCTTGCCGGGTCCCGAGAATCGCGCGGCCCGTCCGAACGTGCCGGTGCGCGGATCCGCGAGCGCTTCGTAGGCGATCGCGGCGCCGACGGCCCGGCGGTCGACGCCGAAACGTCGTTCGGCGCGGGCCAGGTCCGAAGAATGCCGTTCGAGCCATAACGCGACGCGTCGCTCGGCCGTCGGTGCCGGGGGCGCGTCCCACAATTCGAAGGAGACGACGCCGGGCGGGGCCTTACCGATGTGGAGCGCGAGCGTCTCGACGAGCGATCGCCCGATAACGAGGACCCCGACGAGTGCGACAATGCATGTAAGGGTTTTCGAAAGGGTGGTCTGATAGAATCTCCCACGTCCCGCGCGCTCTCGAAAGAAGCGTCGCATCAGGCGCATCGCCCCGCATTCATGTCGGGCGCTGCCTTCACGTTGGAGGAGATCGATCACTTGCGAAAGCCGCCGAAATTTCTCGCTCGCCTCGCCGCGTTCGCGGCCGTCGCAAACCTCGTCACCGGTTGCGGCGGCGGATCCTCGACGCTGACGCCGCAGCCGCGCGGCCCGGGTGTCGCCGCCGGGCCCACGCCGACACCGATCCCCGTGGGCGGCCTTCCGTCGGCCGCGAAGGTCACCGCTGCGCTCGCGGACGCGGAGGCGTTCTTCGCGTCGCAGCCGCATGCCGATCTGCCGACCGACGTGAGCGCGACGGCCGCGCACATGACGGCTTCGAAGCTTTTCGTCGCGGCCGTCGTCGGTCCGGGCGGCATCACGGGGACGCTCCCCGGCGGTCTTTCGGTGATGTTATTCGCCGACCGACCCGAGGAATACGGTGCGGCGGCCTCGGCCTCGATCGTCGCGAGACCCGAGAGCTCGACCGCGCGTCTGCCGCAAGCGACGTTCTCGGGTCCGGCGACGCAGCACGAGATCGTCTACTTCATCAATACGACGGATCAGAGCGGCGCGTTCGTACCGTCGCGACAAGTCGATCTCGCCGCCGCCTGGGTCGCGGCGATTCCGGCCGCTCTCGATCCGGCGACCTACGACGTCCAAGACCTTCCCGTCACGCTCGAGAACATCGAAGCGCTCGGCGCGACGCATCCCGTCGATTTTCTGTCGCTCGCGACCCACGGCATGATCGCGTATCTCGGGCCGACGAAGGTCCATCAGTACGTCAACCTCTCCGATACGGCCGTCAACGCGGCCTCGATGATGACGTATGCGAACGAACTCCGAACCGGCACCGTGTTCGCCGCGGCGGTGCTCCGGCCCATGGCGACCGATCCTCGAGCGCTCGCCACGTTCGCGTTCACGCCCACGTTCACGACGGCACACGTCGCCTTCAACCCGGGCGCGCTCTTCGACAACGAATCGTGCTTCGGTCAGGAGACGACGATCAAGGACGCGACGTTCGCCACGCTCCACGGTGCGGGCGTCGGAACGTATCTCGGCTGGACGCAACCGGTCGACGGCGGACACGCCGACGAAACCGACGCGTTCATCACGGATCGTCTGCTCGGCGAACCCGACGCCGCGCTCGACGCCTATGCCACGCAGCGGACGCCGCGGCAACGCCCGTTCTCGCTCGCCGACGTCATCGCCGCCGTGCACGCGGAGCAACGTTCCGGCCTCGTCACGAACGCGACGCACTTGGATTACTCGCCGCCGTCGCGCCGGTACGCGCAAGCCAATCTCGTCGAGACCGTCGCGCCCGGTAGCGTCGACGACGCGATTCTCGTGCCTTCGATCTCGACGATGACGGTGACGGAAGGTCTGCCCCACAGCACGCTCGAGATCGATGGCGAGTTCCCGGCGGCGAAGGGGACCGTCGTCGACACGCTCGGAACGAGCGCGATCTCGGAATACGTCGAGTCGTGGAGTCGGACGAAGATCGTCATCGATCTTCCGAACGACGGTGCGAGTTCGGCCGGGTCGGTCGTCGTGAAGGGCGCGACGGGGTTGGAGAGTAATGGCGCGCCGCTCACGTATTGGCACGGCAAACTCGGTTACGTCGAGAACGCGCAACTCGGGAGCTTCGGGAACGCGGTCGGTTCGGGGACCGGGACGCTCTCGATCGCGATGAATCTCGGCATCCGCGCCGACGTCGCGCCGTTCGTGCCGACGATCGATACCGCGCCCGTGCGTCCCACGTTTTACGTCTCCGACGTGACGCCCGATTCGACGGCGACGCTCGACAAATACAGCGGCTCGTTCGTTTCGAGCGACGGGTCCGGAAACGCGACGATCACCGGAACCGGTCCCGTCGCGCTCAAGCCGTACGCGACGACGGCGAGTTACCTTCAGATCTCGTCGAATCTCGATCCGGTCAATAACGCCCCGTGCAACGCGGGGCGGCCGGGCGTGAACGCGGGAACGACCAACGTCGCGTGCCCGGGCTTCCAATACGCCGCGAAGAATGCGGCGACGTGCACGGACACGTCGGTCGATATCTGCGGCGAGGCGAAGAGCTTCGGCGGCATGATCGGTGATCCGACCTCACAATTCGGCGACGATCAGGACTACGACGCGATGCCTTCGACGTTATCGCTCGCGTTGAATCCGACGACGTACGCGATCGCCTTCACGTCGACGAAGGGGTTGACGTATACGCCGAACTACGGCGACTTCCAACCGACGAGCGCGACGATGACGGGAGCCTTCGACGCGCCGGTATTCGCGCCGATGCCGACGGCCGCCGCGCGTAGCGTCGCGCCCGACGGTTCGTGGCGTCGACCGCAGGCGTCGGGTCTGCGCTAACGGGCGAGCGCGCGCAAGGCCGGAATCAGACGGCCTCCGCGCGCGCCTCGGTCCGAACGCCCGCGAGTTGTTCGAATAACGCGCGGTCACGGTCGTCGAGCTCGGTCGGCAACACGGCGACGATGCGCACGAACTCGTCGCCGAACCCGCCGCCCTTGATCTTCGGCATGCCCTTGCCCGTGAGGCGGAGTCGCTTATTGTTCTGCGTCCCGGGGCGGATCGTCATCGTGACGTCGCCCGAAAGCGTCGGGACGCGGATCTCGGAACCCAAGATGAGGTCGTACAGACGGACCTCGAGATCGACGTAGAGATCGTCGCCGCGTCGTTCGTAGGTCGGATCGGTTTTGATCGTCGCGATCAGGAACAGATCGCCGTTCGGCCCGCCGCCCGATCCCGCGCCGCCCTGACCCGCGAGACGGATGCGCTGGCCGTCGCGGATGCCGCGCGGGATCGTCACGTCGAACTTCTTACTCTGCAGCGATCGCCCCGTGCCGTGACACTGGGGGCAGATCCGATTGCCGAGCACGCCCGAGCCGTGACAGCGCGGGCACGCGTCGTCGATCTGCAGGCTCACGGATTTCGGGCCGCCGACGTACGCCTCACGTAACGTGAGGTCGATCGTCGTTTCGAGATCGGAACCGCGACTCGGCGCGCTCTGCGGCGCGGCGCCGGGCGCGCCCTGACGCCGCCCGACGCCCGAGAAGAACGCGTCGAAAAAATCCGAGAATCCGCTCGGACCGCCCGCCGCATCGGCGAAGCCCTGACCGTTCATCCCGCCGTACGGATTCGACGAGGCGCCCGGCGACGAGCGTTGGCGCCGTTGCGCCTCCGCCTGTTGCGCCGAGCGCTCCCAGTCGCTCCCGAGCGCGTCGTACTTCCGACGCTTCTCCGAATCGCCGAGAACCTCGTACGCTTCGGAGATCGCCTTGAAGCGCTCTTCGGCTTCCTTCGCGTTGTCGGGATTCGCGTCGGGATGCCACTTACGCGCGAGCTTGCGGTACGCGGATTTGATGTCTTTCTCGGCGGCGTTTTTCGCGACGCCGAGAACGGCGTAGTAGTCCTTGTAGTTCAAGATCCCTCGGCCGCGACGCGCTTCGCGACGACGACCATCGCCGGACGGAGCAGATCGTCGCCGAGTCGGTATCCGCGCTGCGCTTCTTCGAGGACGATGTCGTCGTCGTGATCCGCGCTCTCGCGCGTCGAGATCGCTTCGGCGACGTGCGGGTCGAACGGCTTGCCGACCGTCTCGATCGCGACGACCTGTTCGCTCGCGAGCGCGCCTTCGAATCCGCGCAGGGTCGCCTGTAAGCCGCCGCGCAGGCCGTTCGAATCGTCGAACGCGAGCGCGCGCTTGAGGTTGTCGAGCACGGGCAGAAACTTCGCGAGGAGTTGGCGGTGCTGGTAGTTCGCGCGATCGAGCGCGGCGCGCTCGGCGCGTTTGCGCACGTTATCGATTTCGGCGCGCGCGTACTGGAGTTCTTGGTAACGCTCGTTCGCGAGCGCTTGGGATGCGGCGAGTTCCGCGGCGAGATCGGCCGTGGAATCGGAGACCGGCGCGGTGAGCTCGGCCGCGTCGACGTGTGCTTCGGTTTCCATCGAAATCCTCAAATGGCGCCGCACGACTCGCGGAAGCGAATCGCACGGCGCCCGTCGTCAGCGGTTACTTGGCTTCGGTGAACTCGGCGTCGATGACGTCTTCGTGAGGGGCCGAGGGCTCCTCGTGCGAGGCGTTCGTCGTGCCGTTCGTCTCGGCGCCTTCGGCGCCGCCGCCCGTTTTCTGGTAGAGCGCCTCGGCGAGTTTGTACGAGGCGGTCTGCAGGGTGTCGGTCGCCGTTTTGACCTCTTCGGTCGTGCCGTTTTCGCTGACGCGCTTGAGTTCGGCGAGCGCGGTCTCGACGTCGGCCTTCGCCGTCGCGTCGAGCTTGTCGCCGATCTCCTTGAGCGATTTCTCGGTCGAGTAGAGCAGGCTCGAGGCGCGGTTGCGGATCTCCGCTTCGTCCTTGCGCTTCGCGTCGTCCGCAGCCGAACTCTCGGCGTCGCGGACCATGCGATCGACTTCGTCTTTCGAGAGATTGGTCGAAGCCGTGATCGTGATCTTCTGTTCCTTGCCCGTGCCGAGGTCTTTGGCCGCGACGTCGACGATGCCGTTGGCATCGATGTTGAACGCGACTTCGATCTGCGGGACGCCGCGCGGGGCGGCGGGGATCCCCTCGAGACGGAATTGGCCGAGCGACTTGTTGTCGCGCGCCATCTCGCGCTCGCCTTGGAAGATCGCGATATCGACCGAGGTCTGGCCGTCTTCGGCCGTCGTGAAGACCTGCGATTTTTTCGTCGGGATCGTCGTGTTGCGATCGATCAGTTTCGTGAACACGCCGCCGAGCGTCTCGAGGCCGAGCGAGAGCGGCGTGACGTCGAGCAACACGACGTCGCGAACCTCGCCCGCGAGGACGCCCGCCTGGATCGCCGCGCCGATCGCGACGACTTCGTCGGGATTGACGGACTGATTGAGCTGCTCTTTGCCCGTGAGCTTCTTCACGAGATCCTGGCAGAGCGGCATGCGCGTCGAGCCGCCGACCATGACGATCTCGTCGATCTGGTTGACGTCGATCTTCGCATCGGCGAGCGCGGCCTTGAAGGGCGCGATCATCCGATCGGTCAGACCGCCGACGAGCCGTTCGAAATCGGCGCGCGTGAGCGTGATGTCGAGGTGCTTCGGGCCGCTCTGATCGGCCGTGATGAACGGCAGGTTGATGTTCGTCGAGGTGAGCGTCGAGAGTTCGATCTTCGCTTTTTCCGCGGCTTCGGTCAGACGCTGGAGCGCCTGCTTGTCGCCGGAGAGATCGATGCCTTGATCCTTACGGAACTCGCCGACGAGCCACTCGACGATCTTCTCGTCGTAGTCGTCGCCGCCGAGGCGCGTGTCGCCGTTGGTCGACTTCACTTCGAAGACGCCTTCGCCGACTTCGAGGATCGACACGTCGAACGTGCCGCCGCCGAGGTCCCACACGAGGATCGTCTCGGTGCCCTTGCGGTCGAGGCCGTACGCGAGCGCGGCCGCCGTCGGTTCGTTGATGATGCGGAGCACTTCGAGACCCGCGATGCGCCCGGCGTCTTTGGTCGCCTGCCGCTGCGCGTCGTTGAAGTACGCGGGGACCGTGATGACGGCTTTCGTCACGCGGTCGCCGAGATAGGTCGACGCGTCGTTGACGAGCTTTTGGAGCACCATCGCCGAGATCTCTTGCGGCGTGTAATCCTTGCCGTCGATCTTGACCTTGTGA
>CAZZXB010000038.1:19847-22275 GCA_964658025.1 uncultured Janthinobacterium sp. | reverse complement strand
CCTGCAAACGCCGGAGCCGCGCGGAACGTTGCAGGGCGCGCGACGGCGCGCGTTCCCGCACGACGACGAAAACGCCGCGCTCGTGGCGCGGCGTCTCCATCGTTCCCGGAATCGCGCGGATTCGCGGATCCGCCGACTACGTCCGAGCGACGACCGGCGTCATCCGGATCCCGCGTTTCGCGAGGCTGACGAAGCCCCCCGCGAAGCCCGCTCCCGCGCCGAGGAGCAGGAGGAAGAACGCGAAGATCCCGCCGCGCGACACGCCCCGCGCCGTCGCCGTACCGGCCTGCGCCGCCGAGTTTCCGACGCTCGTCGCAGCCTGCGAGAGTTGGGCCTGCGCGGTATGCGCCTGCGCGATCCAGCCGTCGACCGTCTGCTCGGCCTGCGGACGCGATTCGTGCGTCCGCGCCATCACGACGTTGACGAGATCGCCGCGGTCGACGGAGTTCACGGTGCCCTTCGCTTCGTGCAGGACGCGGACGACGA
Source organism: uncultured Janthinobacterium sp. (assembly GCA_964658025.1). Taxonomy (GTDB): domain Bacteria; phylum Vulcanimicrobiota; class Vulcanimicrobiia; order Vulcanimicrobiales; family Vulcanimicrobiaceae; genus CAZZXB01. The sequence continues at coordinate 21,789 of CAZZXB010000038.1, read as the reverse complement.
GATCGTTGATCGAGACGTGCGCGTTTTGCGGCGAGAGCGCCGTCGCTTTCGACGTGTTTCCGGCGTCGCGAGCCACGTGACCCGCCTTCGATGCGAGCGCGGTCGCCGAGAGCTTCGAGTCGCCCGTCTGCGCGAGCGTCGTGCGGATCTGATCCGCGATCGCGTTCGGCGTGATGCCGCTCTTCCCGAGCTGCGCGCCGACGGCGTTCGAGATCGCGGGCGACGCCGCGCCGACGGCCGACGCGCCGATCGAGAGCGTGTTGCCGAGGATCGCCGTCGCGCCGCTGAAGACGGCGCCGAGCGCGGTCGTCAACAACCAGAGCGTGGCGATCGTCGTGACGGCCCACACGACGACGCCGTGGAGCGCCGCGTCGACGGGACGCGGCATACCGGCGACGCGACCCGCGACCCAGCCGCCCGCGAAGATCGCGAGTAACGTCGTGACGAGGAACCAGATCCCCGCCCCGATGCCGAGCCCGCTCGCGGTCGCGCTATCGTGACCGGCCGGATCGATCGTCCCGGCGCCGATGCCGAGACCGAGTAACGAGAGCGCGATCTGCGTGCCGAGCGCGACGGCGAGCCCGGCGAAGACCGCGGACCACGAGAAGCGACGGACGATGCCTGCGTCGACCATTATTTCTCACCCGCCCGATCGACGACGTTTTTGGCCGCGTCGACGGCGCCTTCGATCTTTTCACGGATATCGCCGAATAATTTTCTCGCCCGGCCCTTGGCCTCTTGGAGGCGGCCTTCGTTCGCGAGGTCGTCGTTGCCGATCGCTTCGCCCACGTTTTTTTTCGCGGACCCCACGATTTCGTCGGTCTTGCCTTGGAATTTGTCGTTCATGGAAGGGAGGACGCACCGCGGGCCGATTCGGTCACACGATGCGGTCACGCTTCGGATAGGCCGTCGATCTCCGCGAGGCCGCCCGTCCCCGCATCCGACGGGAGGCTCGACCCGCGCTTGCGGACGACGCGCGTGACGAACCAGGCGTTCGGCACGACCAGCCGCTCGCCGTCGGCCGCGACGATCGTGGCGCTCGTGAGCCCGGCACCGTCGACCGTCCCCACGACGTCCTCGCACGCGATCGTATCGCCCGCCGCGAAATTCTGCTCGACGTAACGCGCCGCCGCGACGTTTTCCATCATGCGACGCGCGCCCCAGCCGATCGCGAGCGAGAGCGCGAGGATCGTGCCGCCGAGAGCGACGAGCAGCACGTCGAAGAGGAACGAGGCGTCGATCGCGAGCTGTTGCAACGCCATGAGTGCCGCCGAGACGAGCACGAGTCCGCGCACGAGCGTGCCGATCGTGGCATCGCCGCGCACCCCCGAGCGCTCGGCGGTCGATGCGGCGGCATCGCCCAAGATGTTCGCGAGTAATCCCGCGAGCACGAGGATGACGACCGCGACGAAGACGTGCGGCACGAAGGCGAGTAACGAGCGGAGCGCCTCTTCGATCGAGGCGAGTTGCAACGCCTCGACGACCTGCACGAGCGTCGCGAGCGCGACCGCCGCGGCGACCGCGCGCCCGAGTAATCGCGAGAGCGACGCGCGCACGCCGATCGTGCGCAGATCGTCTTGCAGGCCGCGTCGTTCGCCGAGCCGATCGAGCCCGATCCGCTCGGCGAGCGCGCGCGCGAGGCGACCGAGTCCGAGCGCGAGCGCGCCGCCGACGACGAGGATGACGAGCGCCGCCGCGACGTGCGGCAGATACGTCACCGCGGCGGCGATATCGGCTTGTAACGTAGTCCGCGCGTCGTTCACGACTGGTCCCGCTTTCCGAAGACGAGCGCGCCGAGCGCGCGACCGATGCCGGCGAAGATGCCGCTCGCCTCGTTGAAGCGCGCGGCCGCGGCTTCGCGCGCGCGGAGCGCCGCGAGCGCGCGCGTCGCGACCGCCCGGGGCGCGGGGCCGAGTAGGGGAAGAACAGATGGAACGCACGA
>CAZZXB010000038.1:0-19837 GCA_964658025.1 uncultured Janthinobacterium sp. | reverse complement strand
ATCTTTCCTCGCTCGCCGCGCTCGCGACGAAACGCCGGACGTCCAGGAGCGCCGCGTATCGTGCCGCGCACGCGGGGCAGGTTTCGAGATGGCGCGCGACCTCGGGATCGAGCGGCGCGCCGTCGATGGCCTCGCGTTCGTCCACGTGCTCGTCGGGACCGCGCCCGCTCCGATCCGATATCATATGCTTTCGACGCTCCGTCTCGCGATGAGTTCGCGCAACGCCGCGCGGCCGCGACTCACGCGCATCTTCGCGGCCGACAGGCCGCAACGCACGAGCGCCGCGACTTCGGCGATGTCGTAGTCGTACATGTCGCGCAGGACGACGGCGACGCGTTGTTCGAGCGGCAAGCGCGCGAGTAGCCCTTGCACGTCCTCGCGTTCCAAGAGCGCGAGCGCGCCGTCTTCCGCCGACCCCTGACGTTCGTCGACGAAATCGCGCGCGCGTTTGCGCCCCTCGGGATTTTCCGTCGGTTCGTCGAGCGACTCGAAGCGCAGGCGTCCGCGACGACGCAGGCGCGAGACCGCGAGGTTCGCCGCGATCCGACGCAACCACGGTCCGAACTGCGCTCCGTCGCGCAATTCGCGCAGGCGCAGATGCGCGCGAAAGAGCGCCTCCTGCGCGAGATCTTCCGCTTCCGCCGCGTCGCCGACGAGCCGCCAGGCGGTCGTGTATGCGAGATCGCCGTAGCGCGCGAAGAGTCGTTCGCTCGCGCCACGTTCGCCGCGACGGGCCCGAACGACGAGATCGCGATCGTCTTCCACGCCTCACGCGCACCGAACCGAACGAGCCGCCGTCTTCGCCACGTCGTTACGACGCGCGAGCGCATCGATCGGTCACGTCCGCACGTGGTCCGCGACGGTCGTGCCCGCGGTCTCGTAGCGGGCCACGATCCGCCGCGCGACGTCGGCCGCGGCCGCTCGGACCGCCGGTGGCGCGACGATCTCGGCCTCCGCGCCCCATTTGAGCGCCCAGCGCACGAATTCGTCCGGATCCGCGACGACGTACGCGATCTCGAGGTCGCCGTCGTCGCGGTCGACGATCGTCCGCTCGCTCACGACGCGATCGGCGCGTGCGGCGCGCGCGACGACCGCGGAGAAACGCACCGTCACGCGCGTCGCCGCGTCGGCGTGCATGATGCCGCTCACGGAGCGCGCGGCGAACCCCTCGATGTCGAAATCGTCGGGGATCGAATACCGTTGCGGCGCGATCCGCGCGTCGGAGACGTTATCGACGGCGAAGACGCGTTTCGCGCCGCGACCGCGGTCGTGCGCGACCGCGTAGAAACGGCCGCCCGAGACGACGAATCCGTACACGTCGACGTGACGTTGCGACGCTCTTCCCGCCTTGTCGACGTAGGCGAAGCGGACGCTCTGACGTTCCTGTTGCGCCTTCTGCAGCGTGTCGAAACTCTTGCTCGGCTCGCCTTCGAGATGGGGTGAGGCGACGTGCAGGCGCACCGCGGATTTTTTTCCGGCGAGCGCTCGCGAGCCCGCGACGCCCGTGAGTTTCTCGGCGACTTCGTCCATCGAGGCACCGATGTTTCCCCCGAGCGAGGTCGCGATGCCGCGGAGCGCGAGTAGCCCGAAGAGCTCGTCGTTCGAGAGCTCGAGACGCCGTAACGAATAGCCGGCCTCGAACCCGTAGGAATTCGATTCGCGATCGTACCGCCACGGAAATCCCGCTTCGGAGAGCGTCGCCAGATAGCGCCGGATGCTGCGCGTGCTCGGCGGCGCCTCGGCATCGAGGCGCGTTTTGAGCGACTCGAGCGAGTGTTTTCCTTCGTCGATCGCGGCGAGGAGCCGTAAGAGGAGCGCGATCTTCGGCGTCTTCGCCATGTTCCGTGCTACGCCGCGCCCGCGCGTTGTTCCGGCGGCGCGGACGAAACATCTCGCGATCCGTCGCGCTACGTGGGGACGCACGAGCGATGGAGGCTCGTAACGATGATCAAACCGCACACGACCGAAGCGAACCTCGAACCGACGCACACGACGATCCCGCTCCCCCGCACCTCGACCGGTGCCGCCGCCTTCTCGGGATGGGGACCGAAAATCCGGCTCTAGTTCCCGGTCATTCGGGATCCGAAAGGAGCAGTTCGAGATCCTCGCGCGTGAGCGACTTCGCGAGCGCGCCGTCGGCCTTGATGATGTTGCGCGAGAGACTCGACTTGCGCTCCGCGAGCGCGCGAATCTTCTCCTCGACCGTCCCGGTCGTCACGAGCCGGTACGCGGTAACGGCGCGATGTTGTCCGATTCGGTGGGTCCGGTCGATCGCCTGACGTTCGACCGCCGGATTCCACCACGGATCGTACAGCACCACATAATCGGCCGCGGTGAGCGTGAGCCCCACGCCGCCGGCTTTGAGCGAACAGAGAAAGATCGGCGGCCCGTCCGGACGCATGAACGTCGAGACCTGATCCTGACGATCGCGATCCTTCGTCGATCCGTCGAGGTAGCCGTACGCGAGGCCGCGCTTCTCGAGTTCCGCGCGCATGATCCGCAACATCGATGCGAACGCGCTGAAGACGAGCACGCGATGGCCGCCCGAGAGCACCTCTTCGATCGTCTCGAGAAAGGCCTCGAACTTCGCCGAGGCTTCGGGATCGTCGCGGTGTTCTTCGAAGAGGAGACCGGGATGCGCGCAGATCTGACGCAGGCGCGTGAGCGCGGCGAGGACGTGGACGGTCGAGTGTTCGATCCCCTGACCGTCGACGATCGCGAGCACGTCGCGGCGCGCCGCCTCCGCGACGCCGCGATAGAGCCGCCGCTGTAACGGCGAGAGATCGCACGCGAGCGAGACCTCCGTCCGATCGGGGAGTTCCGGCGCGACGTCTTCTTTCGTGCGGCGTAACAAGAACGGTTCGAGCCGCGAGCGCAGGACGTTCGTCGCGTGCGCGTCGTTATCGGCGATCGGGACTTCGAAGCGGCGCCGGAAGGACGACTCGCTCCCGAGCAGTCCCGGTTCGACGAAGGCGAAGATCGCCCACAGATCGCGCAGCGAGTTCTCGACGGGCGTTCCGGTGAGCGCGAGCCGATGGTCGGCACGCAGACCGCGCACGACGCGCGCGATCTGCGACGAGGGATTCTTCGCGTTCTGCGCTTCGTCGAGGATCAGCGCGCGGAAACGGAACTGCGAGAGTTGTTGCGCGTCCAGGCGCGCGAGCGCGTAGGACGTGATCACGACGTCGAAATCGGGAATGCGATCGTAGCGCGCCGCGCGATCGCTCCCCGAATGGAGGCGCAGCGTACGCAGATCGGGCGCGAAGCGCGCGATCTCGTTCTCCCACGTGTGCGTGACCGAGGTCGGCGCGATCACGAGCGACGGCATCGGGCCGTCGATCTGCTTGCGACGCAGGAGATAACTGACGACCTGGATCGTCTTGCCCAAACCCATCTCGTCCGCGAGGATCCCGCCGAATCCGAATTCGGCGAGGTACGCGAGAAAGTCGAGGCCGCGCTGTTGGTAACTGCGCAGCATCCCGTCGCTGAGTTCGGGCGGTTCGACGATGCGGATGCCTTCGAAATTGCGCAGGCGCTCGCGCATCGCTTCCACGTCGGGCGGAAGCGAGACGTTGCCGAAACTCTCGTGGAGTTCGTCGCGTAGGGCGAGGAGCGCCGCGAGCCCGCTGTGATTGCGCTCGGTGATGTCGGTGAGGATCTCGTTGCGTTCGCGAAGCTTTTCGACGTCGACGAGTTTGCCGCGCACTTCCGCGAAACGCCCCGAACCCGAGAGCAGCGCCTGGAGTTCTTTCTGCGAGAGCGCCTCGCTCGAACCGCCGACGAACACGTCGACTTTGAGTTCGAACCAATCGGCCTCGCCCGTCCGTTCGGCGACGACGTTGATGTCGAGCTTCGTCTCGCCGCTCGCGAAATCGGTGAGCCCGGGATCGAGCCGACGATCGAGATCGGTCCACGTCGGCAACGCGTCGCGGACGAAATTGGCCGCGCGATCCGCGCCGTGCAACGCGAAGCCGTCGGCCGAACGGGGAACGAATCCCGCGTCGAGCATCCGACCGCGCAGCGTCGCGGCGTATTCCGACGTGAAGCGTACGAACCGCTCGCCCTGCGGCGCGATCGCCCCGAGCGCGGCGTAGGGCACGCGGACGCCGAGATCGCGATCGAGGAACGTGAGCGTCGCGACGAGCGCGCCGCTCGACCAGCCGAGCGCGATCTCCGCCGACGGCCGCGGGGCGTCGACGATGCCGAGCGCGCTGCGATCTTCGGCCGTGAGATACGGCGCGACGCGCGCGATCGTCCGCGGTGACGCGACCGCGCCGTTCGTCGCGCCGTTCGACGCACGCGACGCCTCGATCGCGCGCTTCGCGTCGAAACTTCCGTCGACGAGATACGCGCAGCGCTCGGTCGCGACCCAGATCGGCGGACCGTCGAGGAGAAAAACCGTCGAAGGCGAGATGCGCGTGCCGTCGACGCTTTCGAATAACGGCACGAACGCGCCGTCGTGTCGCGCCGCGCGGAGGATCACGCCGCGCAGATCGATCGCGAATTCCGGGAGCTCCGAGGGATGCGTCCCGACGTTGGGCGACGGATCGAAACGGAGTCGCGGATGGCGCGCGAGGCGGAAGAGGGCGCGCGCGAGGGCGCGCGGCGCGTTGCGCCCCGCGAACGCTTCGAGGACGGCTTCGTCGCGCATGAGCTCGCGATCGACTTCGTCCCAATCGTCGACGGGCGTTTGATCCATCATCGCGGCGACCGCGGCGGCATCCCGGATCGCGCCACGCAGACGCGGCGAATCGAGCACGAGCGTCGCGCCGATCGTGGCGCCGTCGGGCGACGAGAATACCGGCCACACGGAGCGCGCGCGGACCTGACGCGATTCGCCCCGCGGCGCGGGCAACCAACTCAGATCGATCTCGCTCGCGCGGGCCGAATTCTCGTCGACTTCGGTTTGCGAACGGACGGCTTCGAGCGTCGCCACGACGTGCTCGCAGATCCCGCTCGCGCCGCACGAGCACACCGAACGGAGCGCGAGCGGCCCCGTCCCCGCGCCCCATTCGACGGCGATCGAACGGGCCTCGCCGCGCACGTCCTTCACCGTCGATTCGATCTTGAGATCCTCGACGGCGCGCAACGTCACGCGTTTCGCGTCGATGAGCGGTTGCGCGGCCCGCACGAGATCGCGCGCGAACCACGACGATACCGTCGCCGGCAGACGCGAGCGCCAGGTCGAAAAGGGCGTCACGAAAACGGCCCGATGCCCGCGACGTAGATCGCGGGCATCACGGACGTAGCGAGCGGCGAGCTTCCCCGGCGGTTCAGCCGACGGTGAGTTCGGGCGACGAAGGTGCGGCGGGCGGCTCCACGGTCGGAATCTTCGAGAAGCGGAGCTTCTCGGGATTGTCCGGATTGACTTCGGCGAGGATCCGATCTCCGGAGACGAACGTCCCCTTCAATAATTCCTCGGCGAGTTCGTCCTCGACCTCGCGCTGGATCGCGCGACGGAGCGGCCGTGCACCGAATTGCGGGTCCCATCCTTTGCGTGCGAGCAATCCCTTCGCTTCCTCCACGACCTCGAGGTGCATGTTCTGCGCCTTGATTTCGCGGATGACTTTCGCGAGTTCGAGCGAGACGATCTGTTCGATCTGTTCGCGCGTGAGCTGGTGGAAGACGACGATCTCGTCGATTCGGTTCAAGAATTCGGGGCGGAACGTGTGCTTGACTTCTTCCAGCACCTTCGCCTTCATCTTGTCGTACATCGCCTGTTCGTTGTCGCCCGTCATCTTCTGCGGACGGAAGCCGATGTCGGTCGTCGTCTGCATCCCCGACGCGCCGACGTTCGAGGTCATGATGATGACCGAGTTTTTGAAGTCGACGACCCGCCCTTGCGAGTCCGTGAGCCGGCCGTCTTCGAGCACTTGCAAGAGCAAGTTGAAGACGTCGGGATGCGCCTTCTCGATCTCGTCGAGCAAGATGACGCAGTAGGGACGGCGACGGACGGCTTCGGTGAGCTGACCGCCCTCTTCGTAGCCGACGTATCCCGGAGGCGCGCCGACGAGACGGCTGACCGCGTACTTTTCCATGTACTCGGACATGTCGATGCGCACCATCGACTCGCCGTCGTCGAAGAGATACTCCGCGAGACTACGCGCGACTTCGGTTTTTCCGACGCCCGTCGGACCGAGGAAAATGAACGAGCCGATCGGACGCTTCGGATTCTTGAGACCCGCACGCGAACGCCGGATGGCGCGCGTGACGACCTCGATCGATTCGTCCTGACCGACAACGCGTTCGTGGAGCTGCTCCTTCATCGAGAGCAACTTCGCGGTTTCGGCCTGCTTGAGTTTCGAGACCGGGATCCGCGTCCACGAGCTGACGATGTAGGCGATGTCTTCTTCGGTGACCTTGAGCGTTTTGTCGCCCGCGAGACGCCGCTCTTGCCACGCCTGTTCGAGCCGCTGTTTCTCGAGCCGCAGTTTTTCTTCGCGATCGCGGATCGCCGCGGCGCGTTCGAATTCCTGACTCTTCACGACCAGCTCTTTTTCGGTTTTCACCTTGCGGATCTGGTCTTCGATCTCGCGAACTTCCGGCGGCGGCAGCGTCGCCTGCAAGCGCACGCGCGAGCCCGCCTCGTCGATGAGATCGACGGCCTTGTCGGGCAAGAAACGATCGGAGATGTAGCGGTCCGAGAGTTTCGCCGCCGCGGCGAGCGCCTCGTCCGTGATCTGGACCTTGTGGTGCGCCTCGTAGCGATCGCGCAGACCTTTGAGGATCTCGATCGTTTCGTCGATCGAGGGCTCGCCGACCATGACCGGCTGGAACCGGCGCTCGAGCGCGCTGTCCTTTTCGATGTGCTTGCGGAATTCGTTGAGCGTCGTGGCGCCGATGCACTGGAGTTCGCCACGCGCGAGCGCGGGCTTGATGATGTTCGACGCGTCGATCGCGCCCTCGGCCGCACCCGCGCCGACGAGCGTGTGCAACTCGTCGATGAACAGGATGATCTCGCCCGAGGCCGCGCGGATCTCGTCCATCACGCGCTTCATCCGTTCCTCGAACTCGCCGCGATACTTCGTCCCGGCGACGAGGCCCGCGAGATCGAGCGTGATCACGCGACGGTCGCGCAACGGCTCGGGCACCTCGCCCTTGATGACGCGTTGCGCGAGGCCCTCGGCGATCGCCGTCTTGCCGACGCCGGGTTCGCCGATGAGCGCGGGATTGTTCTTCGTCCGTCGCGCGAGGATCTGGATGACGCGTTCGATCTCGCTCGCGCGTCCGATGACCGGATCGAGCTTGTTGTCGCGCGCGAGCGTCGTGAGATCGCGACCGTACGCGTCGAGCGTCGGCGTTTTCGACTTGCCCTTGGGCGCGACCGGTTGCCCTTCCGCGCCGAGGAGCGACGTCGTCTGAACGCGGACCTTCGCGGGGTCGACGCCGAGATTCGTCAGCACGCGCGCGGCGACGCCCTCACCCTCGCGGATGAGTCCGAGCAAGAGATGTTCGGTACCGATGTAATTGTGATTGAGCTGGCGCGCCTCTTCGAAGGCGAGTTCGATCACGCGTTTCGCACGCGGGGTGAACACCATCTCTTGCTGCACCGTCTGGCCGCCGCGACCGACGATGGCCTCGACCTCCTGACGGACCTTCGCGAGGTTCACGCCGAGCGTCTCGAGCACTTTCGCGGCCAGGCTCTCGCCCTCGGAGATGATGCCGAGCAGGATGTGCTCGGTTCCGATGTAGTTGTTGCCGAGTCGCTGCGCTTCTTCTTGGGCGAGGACGATGCTCCGGCGCGCGCGCTCGGTGAACGGTTCCCACATTGACATACTGGTTCAGACTCCCTGTCCGTCGGCCGCGTCGGCCAGCGACCACATTGCAATATCGACTTGCCGTTCCGCGTTCGAACCCCTTGTGACGTTCGCCCGGAGAACCGTGGTGCGCTTATAACCACGGCGGAGGGCGACGGAGTTTCGCGCGGCGACCGGATTCGCGCGTCCGGACCGCCTCGTAAGGATGGAGCGCGCCAAACGGCGCGGAGTTCCGGGCGCCGACCCCGCCACGGGAACCTTCGGTCGCCTCGGGGTACTCATGGAGTCTATGCCCACACAAGAAGAAGTTCGCGAAGCGCTCAAGACCGTCGAAGATCCCGAGCTTCATATGGGCATCGTCGATCTCGGCCTGCTCTACGGCGTCGCCGTCTCGGGCGACCGAAATCAAGACGTCGCCGTCACGATGACGCTCACGTCGCCGATGTGTCCCGTCGGCCCGATGTTCAAGGAGGCGGTCGAAAGCAAGGTTCGCGGCATGGAGGGCGTCGACCACGCGAGCGTCGAGATCACGTTCACGCCGCCGTGGGATCCGCGCACGATGGCGAGCGACGACGCGAAGGTCTTGCTCGGCATCTGGTAGTCTCGGCGGGCCGCGCCTAGGGCGTGGCGAACGGGGCGCGACGATGGCCGCACCCGATACGCCCGTGACGGGCGACACACGACTCGACGCGCTCTACGAGAAGCGCGGACTCGCGCTCGCCCCCGCCGGTGAGGCGGCGAACGCAAAACAGCACGAACGCGGAAAACGGACCGCGCGCGAGCGGATCGACGCGCTCGTCGACGACGACTCGTTCGTCGAACTCGACATGTTCGCGGTCCATCGCACGTCGGCGTTCGGACTCGGCGATCGCGAATTTCTCGGCGACGGCGTCGTCACCGGACGCGCGACGATCGGCGGTCGCCAGGTGTTCCTGTTCTCTCAGGATTTCACGGTCCTCGGCGGCTCGCTCGGCGAAGTCTTCGCGGAGAAGATCTGTAAGGTCATGGATCTCGCCGTCCGGACGGGCTCGCCGATGATCGGGATCAACGATTCCGGCGGCGCGCGGATCCAGGAAGGCGTCGTGAGTCTCGGCGGTTACGCGGAGATCTTCTGGCGCAACGTGCAGGCGAGCGGCGTCGTTCCCCAACTCTCGCTCATCGCCGGTCCCTGCGCGGGCGGCGCCGTCTACTCGCCCGCGATCACCGACTTCACGATCATGGTCGAGAAGATCTCGCAGATGTTCATCACGGGTCCCGAGATCATCAAAACGGTAACGGGCGAGGACGTGACGTTCGAGGAGCTCGGCGGCGCGTACGCGCACGCGACGAAGAGCGGCGTGACCGATCTCATCGCCGCGGACGAGGACGAGATGGTCGCGGAAACGCAGCGCCTGCTCTCGTTTCTCCCGCAGAACAATCTCGAGGACGCGCCGCGTTTCGCGTGCGACGACGATCCCGATCGGCTCGTCCCCGAGCTCGACGGGCTCATCCCCGATTCGCCGAACAAGCCCTACGATATCGAGGACGCGGTTCGCGGGATCCTCGACGAAGGCGACTTCTTCGAGATCGGGGGGCTCTACGCGCGCAACATCGTGATCGGTTTCGGTCGCATCGACGGCGGTACGGTCGGCATCGTCGCGAACCAACCGAAATTCTTCGCGGGCGTGCTCGATATCGATTCGTCGCGCAAGGCCGCGCGTTTCGTGCGCTTCTGCGATGCGTTCAACATCCCGATCGTCACGTTCGTCGACGTGCCGGGCTTCCTCCCCGGGACGGCGCAAGAGTACGGCGGCATCATCAAGCACGGCGCGAAGTTACTCTATGCGTTCGCCGAGGCGACCGTTCCGAAGATCACGATCATCACGCGCAAGGCGTACGGCGGCGCGTACGACGTCATGGCGAGCAAACACATCCGCGCCGATTACAACATCGCGTGGCCGACGGCGGAGATCGCCGTGATGGGCGCGGCCGGCGCCGTGAAGACGATCTTCCGGCGCGAGATCGCGAGCGCGGACGATCCGGCAGCGAAGGAACGCGAGCTCGTCGCCGATTACGAACGACGCTTCGCGAACCCGTTCGTCGCGGCGAGCCGCGGTTACGTCGACGACGTCATCGAGGCGAGTAAGACGCGACGCGCCGTCTCGCGCGCGCTGCGGATGCTCGCCGACAAACGCGTCGAGCGGCCGAAGCGCAAGCACGGAAACATCCCGCTCTAGCTCCCGGACGCGACGGACGCTCGGATCGTCATCTCTCCGACGATTCGGGCGCTCCGACGCGCGTCTCGATCCGGTCGAGACGAGGCTCGGTTCGATATCTGCCCGGCGAGACGTGAAGGGGCGAACCGTTTCGGAGTCGTTTATCTCTCCCCGTGGGACTTCTCGACGGAAAGATCGCCCTGGTTACGGGCGTGGCGAATCGGTGGAGCATCGCGACCGGAATCGCGCGCGAACTCCGCGCGCACGGCGCGACGATCGTGCTCACCTATCAGGGCGAACGGGTGCGCGGCGAGGTCGAGAAACTCGCGAACGAACTCGACGGCGAAGCCTATCCCTGCGACGTCTCTTCCGACGAATCGCTCGCCGCGCTCGCGACGCGCGTGCGCGAGGATCGCGGACGGCTCGACACGCTCGTCCACTCGATCGCCTTCGTCAACAAAGAGGATCTCAAGGGCAAGGTCTACACGACGAGTCGCGCGGGATTCGCGCTCGCCGCGGACGTCTCGGCGTTCTCGCTCATCGCGCTGACCGGCGCGCTCGCGGACGTCCTCGCCGACGGCGCGAGCGTCATGGCGATCACGTATTTCGGGTCGACGACGATCGTCCCGAACTACAACGTCGCGGGGATCGTGAAGGCCGCGCTCGAATCGGCCGTGCGCTATCTCGCCTACGATTTCGGCGATCGCGGCATCCGCGTCAACGCGATATCCGCCGGTCCGATCAGCACCGCGAGCTCGCGTCAGGTCCGCGACTTCCGCAAGATGCTCGACAAGGTTTCGGCGGCCGCGCCGCTACGCCGGAACGTCACGCCCGAAGACGTCGGCAAGACCGCGGTCTACCTCGCCTCGGAGCTCTCGAACGCGATCACCGCGGACGTCCACTTCGTCGATGCAGGGTATCACGCGATGGGCATGTATCCCGAACCCGCAACCACCGTCTGAAAACCGTATGAAAGAGGAAGAGATGGCCGCCGTCCTTGCCGCGCTCGGCACGCTCGCGAACGACGTCGCACCGCCGGACGACGGATCGGCGCCCGAGAAAACGCCCGCGTGGCGCCGCGCCGCGCGCGCCGAAGGCGTGAGGACGGACCTGCGATGAAACGGTTATTGATCGCTAACCGCGGCGAGATCGCGCTACGCGTGATGCGGACGGCCCGCGAGATGGGTCTCGTGACGATCGCCGTGTATTCCGAACCCGATCGCGACGCGATGCACGTCCGATACGCGGACGAAGCGTATCTGCTCGGTCCCGCCGCGCCGTCGCAGAGTTATCTCTCGATCGAGCGCTTGCTCGAGATCGCGCGACGCGCGAATGCCGACGCGATCCATCCGGGCTACGGATTTCTCGCGGAGAACGCACCGTTCGCGCGCGCCGTCGCCGCGGCCGGTCTCGTCTGGGTCGGTCCGCATCCGGACGCCATCGACGCGATGGGCGACAAGATCCGTTCGCGGATCGCGATGACCGAGGCGGGCGTCCCGGTCGTTCCGGGCGCGACGACGCCGCTGGAATCGGTCGCCGACGCGCTCGCGGCGGCACGCGAGTACGGACTGCCGCTCGCGCTCAAAGCCTCCGGTGGCGGCGGCGGCAAAGGGCTCAAGGTCGCGCGCACGGAGGCCGAAGTCGAGGGTGCGTTCACGACCGCGCGTCGCGAAGCCGAAGCGTACTTCAAAAATCCGACCGTGTACGCCGAGCGCTATCTCGACGATCCCAAGCACGTCGAATTGCAGATCCTCGCCGACAAGTTCGGAAACGTCGTCCACGTCGGCGAGCGCGATTGTTCGCTCCAACGTCGGCACCAAAAACTCTACGAAGAGACGCCGGCGCTCGTATCGGATCGCGTCCGGACGGCGCTGCGCGAAGCGGGCGTGCGCGCCGCGCGCGCGATCGGCTACGACAGCGTCGGCACGATCGAGACGCTCGTCGTCGGCGACGAGTTCTTCTTCCTCGAAATGAACACGCGGATCCAGGTCGAGCACACGATCAGCGAGATGACGAGCGGGCTCGATCTCGTGCGCGAACAGCTCCGCGTCGCGGCGGGCGAACCGCTCGGCTTCACGCAGGACGACGTGCGCCCCCGCGGTCACGCGATCGAGATCCGCGTGAACGCCGAAGATCCGGCCGCGAATTTCCGTCCCGCGCCCGGTACGATCGTCCGATATCGCGAGCCCGCGGGACTCGGCGTCCGCGTCGATGCGGCGGCCGAACTCGGAACGACGATCTCGCCCGATTACGATTCGATGATCGCGAAGTTGATCGTGTGGGCCGGCGATCGCGACCGGGCTCGGGCGCGCTTGCGGCGCGCGATCGACGAGTACGATATCGGCGGCGTTCCGACGACGCTCGCGTTCCTACGCGACTTGAACGAAACGCCGGCCGTCGTCGACGGAAGTTACGGAACCGCGACGCTCGAGGCGTTCGCCGCGACCTGGAAGCCCGGCGACGCGCCGGCCGCGCCCGCGGTAGCGGCCACGCCGGCCGCGCCGGGCGAGACGAACCCGGACGTCATCCGCGTCGAGGTCAACGACAAACTCTTCCGCGTCCGACTCGTCGACGCGCCGCGATCGAGCGCGCGTGCCGAGCGTCCGTCGGGCCGCCCGGCGGCGCCGCGACCCGCGGCGAAATCCGGCGGCAACGGACGCGCCTCGAGCGGCAACGACGTCGCGTCGCCGATGCACGGCGTCGTCGTCGAACTCCGCGTCGCCGTCGGCGACGAGCTCGCGGCCGGTCAGGTCGTCGCCGTCGTCGAGGCGATGAAGATGATGAACGAGATCAACGCACATCGCGCCGGGACCGTGGAAGCGCTCCACGCGGGTCCGGGCGATACCGTCGAAGCGAACGCGCCGATCGTCACGCTTGCCTAGAGCGCGCGCGCTCGCGATCTTGCGCGTCGCGCTGATCGTCGGTGCGTGCGTCGACGGCTCCGTCGCGATCCTCGCGCTCTTCTTCCAACCGCTCCTCGGCCCGTTACTCGACGTGCCGACGAAGGATCCGGCGCTGACGACGATCGTCGGCGGCGAGTTCGTCGTCGTCGCGCTCGTCTACGTCGCGATCGCGCGCGATTTCGCGCGGTTCGCGCCGTTGCTCTGGATCGTCGCGCTCGATCAGCTCTTCGCCGTCGCCCTGCCCGCGCTCGAGATCGCGCGCGGGCACGTGCCCGCGACGTGGAAGACGATCGCGCCGATGCCCTTCGATCTCGCGCTCGCGGCGATCTACGCCTGGGGGGCCGTCAATTTCACGAAGCGAAGCGCGTATCGATGAAGCTCCGTCTCGTATTCGCGTTCTCGCTCGTTTGGACGTGCGGCGCCGCCGCTTCGGCCGTCGCGGCCGGCACGGTCGCCGCGGCACCCGGATGGCCCGAGCGGCCGCCGGCGGCGGAACGTCGACCCGTCGTCGACGATCTCGCGGGCACGAAGGTCGTCGATCCGTATCGCTACTTCGAGAAGTCCGCGGATCCGGTCGTCCAAGCGTACTTCAAGGCGCAGAACGCATACGCGCGCGCGGTGCTCGCGAAGCTCGACCCCGGCCGCGCGACGATCCTCGCGAGCATCGACCGACTCAGTAACGCGGGCCCAACCGTCACGGGCGTCCAGCGCGACGGCGACTACTACTTTTACGAAAAGCGTAACCCCGGCGAGAACACGCTCCGCCTCTACGTGCGCCGCGTCGGATCGCAGAACGAACGCGTCCTCGTCGATCCGGACAAACTCGTGACCGAAGCGGGCCAGCATTATTCGCTCGAGTACTTCTCGCCGTCGCTCGACGGCAAATACGTGGGCTACGGCGCGACCGAGGGCGGCTCGGAGGCCGCGACGCTGCGCGTCGTCGAGACGGCGACGGGCCGTCTCCTTCCCGACGCGATCGATCGGACGAAGTATCTCGGAATCGAGAGTTGGCGCGCGGACGAGCGCTCCTTCTACTATCTCCGCTTTCCGAAGCTCGCACCGAACGAGTCGCCGAACGACGCCGAGCTCAAACCGGTCACGTACCTCCATACGTTGGGCGCCGATCCCGACAAGGATCCGGCCGTCCTCGGCTTCGGGATCGGGACCTCGACCGATATCGTCCCGATCGATTTTCCGGTCGTCCTCGCGACGCCCACGTCGCCGTACGCGATCGCCCAGATCTCGCACGGCGTGCTCAACGAGGCGACGCTGTACGTCAAGCTCGAGAAGGACGTCGTCGACCCGAGCGTTCCGTGGAAAAAAATCGCCGACGTCCCCGACGACGTCACGTCGGTCGATTTTCGCGGCCGGACCGCGTATCTCTTGACGCATCGCGACGCTTCCAATTACAAGGTCGTCGCCGTCGATCTCGCACGTCCCGATCTCGCGCACGCGCCGACGCTCGTTCCGGCGTCCGCCGCCGTCGTGGAACAACTCGGCGTCGCGAGCGACGGACTCTACGTCCGCTCCCGCACCGGCGGCTTCGCATCCCTCGAGCGCATCCCGCTCGGTCCCGACGGCGCCGCGACGGCCGCGGCGATCCCCGTAGCGCTTCCGTTCGCCGGCACGATCAACGCGATCTCGACCGACCCGCGCGTCGCCGGGGTGACGTTCGACCTCGTGAACTGGACGACGTCGCAACGCTACTACGACGAGGATGCCGGCACGGTCACCGACACGGGGCTACGACCGCCTTCGCCGATCGATACGTCCGCCTACACGTCGACCGAGGAGTTCGCGACGAGCGCCGACGGGACGCGCGTCCCGATTTCGATCGTCACGCGCAAGGACGTCGTGCGCGACGGTTCGCATCCGGCGTATCTCGAGGGCTACGGCTCCTACGGCCTCGAGATCGAGCCGAACTTTCTCGGCACGCGTTTCGCGTGGCTCGAACGCGGCGGCGTCTACGCCGTCTGCCACCCGCGCGGCGGCGGATGGTTCGGCGAGGACTGGCATCTCGCGGGCAAGATCGCGACGAAGCAACACACGATCGACGACTTCGTCGCCTGCGGTCGGTATCTCGTCGCGAAAGGCTACACCTCACCCGCGCATCTCGCGGGTGAGGGCACGAGTGCGGGTGGGATCACGATCGGACGATCGATCACGGAGCACCCCGAATTATTCGCAGCCGCGCTCGACATCGTCGGCGTGAGCGACGCGGCGCGATCGGAATTCTCGCCGAACGGCCCGCCGAACGTCCCCGAGTTCGGAAGCGTGACCGTGCCGTCCCAAGTAGCGCCATTACTGAACATGGACGCGTATCTCAACGTGAAGCCCGGCACGTCGTATCCCGCCGTGATGCTCAATACGGGGATCAACGATCCGCGCGTCTCGTCGTGGGAGCTCGCGAAGTTCACGGCCGCGCTCCAGGCCGCCACGACGAGCGGACGCCCCATCCTCCTGCGCGTCGACTACGATGCCGGGCACGGCTTCATGGGGACGACGCGCGATCAGGCGAACGTGCTCCTCGCCGACCAATTCAGCTTTCTGTTGTGGCAGCTCGGCGATCCGTTATTCGCCGGGCTCGAAAAACGGATCGTCGTCACCCGTTGATCGACAAACGATAAGGCGTTCGCGCGCGAAGAAATTCCATGATTTCTTACCGCGCCGACGCCGCGAGCGCGCGAGGGCGCGGGATCCGAAACGTGTACGACGGCCGCCCGACGATCGCGGCCGACCGACCGCCCGAAATCGCGCGCGCTCGATCGCGCGAGCGCGTCCGGGCACGATCGAGCGCCGGAAACGACGCGGGCCGCGTTAGCGAGAGAGCGCGAGTTCGAGCCGCACGCTCGTCCCCGCATGCGTACTCTCGATCGCGACGCGATCGACGAGCGCGCGCATGATGCCGAGCCCCCGACCGCGTTCGGGATCGCCGTCGAGTCTCCAACGGCCCTCGTCGCACACTTCCACGACGAGACGGCTACCGACCAAGAACGCGTGAAGGCGCACCGAGCCCGGCTTTCCCGCATACGCGTGCTCGATCGCGTTCCCCGCCGCCTCGCCGGCGGCGAGCACGACGTCGTCGATCCGCTCGCGTTCGACGCGTAGCCGTTCGAGAAACGCGCGGAGCGACGAACGAAAACGCGGCGAACTCTCGGGACGGGCCGGGAACGCGACGTCGATCTGCAGTGTATCGGTCATAGTCGGACGGGGGCAGGGTTCCTCGACGACGCGAGCGCGCCTGTTCGCGGGAGACCCGGCGGAACGGCGCAAAAGAGCGGGCATGGTAGGGAAGAGCAAGGGCCCGGCGGCGACCAACGCGAGCGGGATCACGATCGAGCCGAAATACGGTCCGGCGGACGTCGACCCAGAGCGCACGCGCGTCGAGGTCGGCGAACCCGGCGCGTTTCCATTCGTTCGGGGGATCCGGCCGGAGGGCTATCGCGGGCGTTTCTGGACGATGCGCCAATATGCGGGATTCGCCACGGCGGCCGAATCGAACGCGCGTTACCGCTACTTACTCGCGCGCGGGACGACGGGGCTCTCGGTCGCCTTCGATCTCCCGACCCAACTCGGTCACGATTCCGACGCCGCGCTCGCACTCGGCGAGGTCGGGAAGGTCGGCGTCGCGATCGATCACGTGCGCGACGTCGAGACGCTCTTCGACGGGATCCCGCTCGACGAGGTGACCGTGTCGATGACGATCAACGCGCCCGCCGCGATCTTGCTCGCGATGGTGCTCGCCGTCGCACGCCGGCGCGGCATTCCGTTCGCGAAACTCGGCGGAACGATTCAAAACGACGTCCTCAAAGAGTACGTCGCGCGCGGGACGTACATCTATCCGCCGAAGCCCTCGATGCGACTCGTCACGGACGTCATGGCCTACTGCGCGGCCGAAGTGCCGCAGTGGAACACGATCTCGATCTCGGGCTATCACATTCGCGAGGCGGGCTCGACCGCGGTCGAAGAGATCGCGTTCACGCTCTCCAACGCGAAAGCGTACTTGCGCGCCGCACGCGACGCCGGGCTCGCGATCGACACGGTCGCGCCGCGCATCTCGTTCTTTTGGAACGCGCACAACGATCTCTTCGAGGAGGTCGCGAAGTTCCGCGCCGCGCGCGGGATCTGGGCTCACATCGTGCGCGACGAATTCGGCTCGACCGACCCGCGCTCGCAGACGTTGCGCTTTCACACGCAGACCGGCGGTTCGACGCTCACGGCGCAAGAGCCGGACAACAACGTCGTCCGCGTGACGTTACAGGCGCTCGCGGCGGTCCTCGGCGGAACGCAATCGCTGCACACGAACGGCAAAGACGAAGCGCTCGCGCTGCCCACGGCCGAATCCGCGAGGCTCGCGCTCCGCACGCAGCAGATCGTCGCCTACGAGAGCGGTGCGGCGAGCGTGGTCGATCCGCTCGCGGGTTCGTATTACGTCGAGGCGCTCACGGCCGAAGTCGACGCGCGCGCGCGCGCGCTCATCGCCGAGGTCGACGAACTCGGCGGTGCGGTCGAGGCGATCGAGCGCGGCTGGATGCAGGCGCGCATCTCGGAATCGGCCTACCGCGCGCAGCGCGCGATCGAAGACGGCGAGAGCGTCGTCGTCGGCGTCAACGCCTTCGCCGAACCCGACGCGGACGGCGTGGAGATGGATCTCCAACGGATCGACGCCTCGATCGAGCGCGAGCAGGTCGCGCGCGTGCGCGCGTATCGCGCGGAACGCGACGACGCGATCGTGCGCGCGCGCCTCGACGAGATACGCGAAGCGGCCGAGGGCACGGCGAATCTCATGCCGCGCTTTCTCGAAGCCGTCGACGCCGGCGCGACGCTCGGCGAGGTCTGCGACGTCCTCCGCGGCGTCTTCGGCAAGCACGTCGCCCTCGAGGTCGCCTGAGATGAACGGCTACACGATCGATCACGTCGCGCTCGTGGTCCGCGACCTCGAAGCGGCGATCGCGCTCTATACGGAGACGCTCGGCTTCGAACTCGTCTATCGCGAGATCGTCGCGGATCAGGGGATCGAGGCCGCGGGCCTGCGCGCGGGAGACTCCATTATCGAATTACTGCTCCCGCTCAGCGCGGAATCGCCGATCGCGCGTTTCCGCGGCGACGCCGAGACGAAACTCCACCATACCGCCTACCGCGTCCGCGACGTCGCGAGCGAGCTCGCGAAACTCAAGGCCAAGGGCGTCCGACTGATCGACGAGATCCCGCGCCCGGGCGCGCACGGCAACACGATCGCCTTCCTCCACCCCAAAAGCACGGGCGGCTCGCTCGTCGAGCTCTGTCAGCCCTCCGCAGATCTCGCGCTCCGGACCGCCGGCGCGTTACAACAACGCGCCGGCATCCCGGGCGACGCTCCGGCCGAACGGGCGCAGAGCGAGCAATAACGCGTCGCGACGCGCTAACGGCCGACGTGCGCGGCCCCGTGGCGTAAGCGCACGTCGATCTCGGTTTCGAACGTTCGGTCCCACGGGAGCGTGATCGTGAGGCCCGCGTCTCGGTACTGCGGATAGATCCGCGCGAGGAGATCGAGGGCGTGGGGCCAGAGCGCCGCGCGATTCTCGGACGATGCCTCGCGCGCGACGCCCGGGAGCAGTAACGTCGTGTCGAAGCCGTCGGCGCGGAGCGCGCGGTTGAGATCGGGGCGCACGAACTGATGGAACGCGTAGTCGTCGACGTATCGGTCGAGCATGAACTGCGCGAGCGCGCGTTCGTCGAGGCGACCCGCGCGACGGCCCGCGCCGACGGCGATCGCCGCGGCGAGCGACGTGCCGACGGTATTGGCATCCGTGTTCCAGGACGCGAACCCGTCGAGCTTTCCCGCGATGCCGCGATCGACGAGCGCCTCCGTCAACTCGCGCTGACCGGGACCCGGCTCGCCGTCGAGAAACGTGAGATCGGCGACGGTCGAGCCCGGGCCCGCGGCGACCGCCGCCGCGATCGCGTCCTCGAACGCGCGCTCGTCGGCATCGGCCGTCTCGCCGACGCGCACGAAAAGCGTGATGTCCGCGCCGCTTTCGACGCGGTGCGCGCCGCACGCGAGGATGAGCCGGCCGATCGTCGCGTCGACCGGTTCGAACTCGAGACGGTCGTTCACGTTCCCACCATCCGGGCGCGAGTACACGACGCGGACGCTCGGCTTCCAGCCGACGTTGCGCGCGAACGCCTGCGCGAGCAACACCATCCCGAGTTCGTCCGCACCGGGTTCGATCGACGCGCGCGGACCGAGATCGAAGGCGCGCGCCGTGCGCCGCAACGCCGCGACGTCCTTGAGATGCAGACCCGTCGGCCCGGCGTCGTCCTGACCGATCACGATTCGATCGAAGCCGCCTTCGGCCGCGAGTTGCAGCGCCCACGCATCGACGTCGCGATCGCGCGCGCGCGTCGCGAGGTAGGCGTCGAGCGTCCGCTCGCCGATCTTCTCGCGCAGACGCGCGGCCTTGTCGCGATCGGACGTCGTCGTTTGCGGATCGGGGAGGTTCGCGTAGGCTTGGATCGCGTCGACCGTTTCGCCCGTCGCGTAATAGTCGGTCGCGAGACCGAGTTTCGGAACGCCCGTCGGCGCGAGACGCATCACCGTTCCGAACGCGCCGACGAATCCGTACGCGCGCGAACGACGGAGCGCCGCGAGATCGCGTAAGCGCACGGACGCCTCGCCCGCGGTGATGCCGGGGATCCGCGATGCGACGAGCCCGCCGTACGCGATCATGTCGAGCGAGACGACGAGCGCGCCCGCGTCGACCGTCTCGGGCGACGCGAGCCAGCGCAGGATCGCGTCGCCGTCGCCCGGTCGCAAGTAATTGCCGATCGTCGCGCGCGGCGGCGTCAGCACGGGTTGACCCGCGATCGCGCCGAGCACGATCGGGAGTTGGTAGGTCACCGGCCGGTCGTCGAGCGGAACGAAGGCGATCGGCGCCCCGGCCGACGTCGCGTAGGTCGCGGCGGGCACCGGCGTCGTCGCGGGCGTCGCGGCGGTCGCCGG
>CAZZXB010000037.1:0-22431 GCA_964658025.1 uncultured Janthinobacterium sp. | reverse complement strand
GGCGCACCGCCCTCGCGGATCGGGTCGCTCACGACGACGTAGTGCGTGTGGCCGTGGCCGTGATCGTCGTCGGCGTGTAACGTGCCGGCGAGCAGACGGCCGTCGGCGAGCGTGATGCGTACGGGCTTGCCGTGAAAGGCTTTGAGCTCTGCGTCGGTCATAAAAGGCTCCTCGAAAACGTGGTGACGACGGTATCGTACCCGCGCCGACGACTTTCGATCAGATCGGTGCGTCGTCGTCGTGACCCGCATATTTGCGGCTGTCGAAATACCAATCCGGGAGCGTCGTCGGAAAATCGATGTTCCGAAAATAGTAGTCGACGACTTGGCCGTCGTCTTGATAGCCGCCGCCGACGATACCGTGGATGTCCGTCACGACGGGCGTGCCGTGCAACAGCGCGAGCGTGATGTCGAACGTGACGGGATAGACGTCCTTGCCCGGTAGGATGAAGAGCTTATCGGTCGCGATCACGCGCTCGAGTTCGTAAGTCGTGCGATCGGCGAAGATCTCGCGCAGGCGATTCCGATCGGGGTCGCGCGTCGGTTCCAAGACGAAATGGAGGAGGGGCCCCTCGGTCTTGAGCGAGATCACGCGGTAGTCGAACAGCCCGATCGATTGGACGATCGCGAGAAGCGGCGGTTGCGAGGCGCCGGGCGCGGGCAACGCCGGTTCGGGCGTCGGAACGAAGCCGGGCGGTCGCGGCCGAGCCGGGGCGGGTTCGAAGAGATCGGCCGTCGGCGGTCCGGGATCGCGCTCCTCGTTGAAGGCGGGCCGTTCGAAATCGAGTTCGCCGCGGTTGATGCTGCGGTAGACGCGGCGTTTGAGACACGCGCGGTCGACGGTACGGCACCATAGTTTATCGGTGTAGCTGTTCGCGTAGTCGGGGTAGCCTTGCGACGTGACCTGTTTGCGCTCGATCGTGTAGACCTCGAACGGCGGCGGCGGACGGTGCGAGCGGAACTTCGCGCGGACGAGGATCAACAGGCGCTCCGGCGTCAGCGCGGGCGTCGGCGCGACCGCCGGTGCCAGCATTGCCAGAATGAACGGGACGAGCATGCACGGGCATTCGCGCCGTTTCCGAGCGGAGCCCGTCCGTGACGGGGCGTACCGACGTTTCTGTGAACGAACGGGCACTCGAAGCCATCATCTTCGATTTCGACGGAACGATCTCCGATACCGAACGCGACGGCCATCGTCGCGCGTACAACGAGGCCTTCGCGGAACTCGCGCTACCGTGGTCGTGGGACGTGCCGACGTACGGAACGTGGCTCGCGATCGCCGGCGGAAAAGAGCGGCTGGCGGCCTATATCGCGCGCGAACGTCCCGAACTCGCGGATACGGATACGGGCGATCTCGTCCGGCGCATCCACGCGACGAAGGCGCGCGCGTTCGCCCGCCTGGCGCCCGCACTGCCGTTACGGCCGGGGATCGCGCGGCTCGTCGCGGAGGCGCGCGCGGCGAACGTCCGTCTCGCGATCGCGACGACGGCCTTGCTCGACGGCGTGGAAGCCTACGTCGCGTCGCACGCCGAACTCGCGGGCGCCTTCGCGTTCGTCGGCGCGGGCGACGTCGTCGCGCGCAAGAAACCGGCTCCCGATATCTACACGTACGTTCTCGAACATCTGGGTCTCGATCCCGCACGCGCGATCGCGATCGAGGACTCCGCGAACGGTTTACGCGCCGCGCGCGCCGCGCGACTCGCGACGATCGTGACGGTGAGTTCGTACACGACGGACGAGGATTTCGCGGGCGCCGCCGCGGTGCTGAGCGATCTCGGCGAAGCCGAGCGCCCGGCCACGGTCCTCGCCGGCCCCGCGCCGCCCGCCGGCGTCGCGACCGTCGATTACTTGGACGCGGTGTTGCGCCTCCGCTGAGAGCGGCCGACGCGTCCCCCGAGATGGACGGGCGAGCGCGATTAGCCCGCCGTTTCTCGGGAACGCAGACACTATGGATACACGTCAACCCTCCGATAACGCCACCAAAGAAGCCTCGAAGACGATCGCCACGTACGTGAGCGACATGCTCGCCCTCGAAAAGCATATCGCCGCGCCGATCGACGGCCAACTCAAATCCGACGATCACCGCGGGTTCGTCGATGCGACGCAAATCGTGACGAAGATCAAGACGGCGGGAGAGGCGCATATCGCCGCCCTCGAAGCGCGTCTCGCGGCGCTCGGCGGCGACCCGGTCGGCGGGATCAAGACCGCGTGGGCGCAGCTCGTCGGCGGCGGCGCGGCGGCGCTCAATTCGGCGCGGTCGACGAAGGTCTCGAAGAGTCTGCGCGACGACTCCACGGCGCTCGGCCTCAGCGCGATCAGCTACACGATGTTGCAGGCGACGGCGCTCGGTCTCGGCGATCGCGAAACCGCGATGCTCGCGAAGAGGCATCTCGACGACTACGCGCCGATCATCGTCGCGATCAGCCGCGAGATCCCGCAAGTCGTCCTCAAGGAACTCGCGATCGACGGCCATAGCGTGAGCATGTCGGCGGCCGACGTCGCGGCGGAGATGACGAAGGACAGCTGGAGCGGCAACACCGCGCAGAACTAGGCGCCGGTCGTCGGCGGACGATCGCGCCGTTATCGCGAACGTCCGCCACGATGGAGTGGTTGCGGTTTTCGGGGCTCGAGCGGTCGTACGGTGCGCGGACGATCTTCTCGGGCCTCGACGGCGTCCTACGCGACGCGACGGTCGTCGGACTCGTGGGACCCAACGGCGCCGGAAAGTCGTCGCTCGTACGCATCGTCGTCGGATCGGAACATCCCGACTCCGGCACGATCGTTCGCAAACGTGAGGCGCGGCTCGGGTATCTGAGTCAGACGGCCAACGCGGACGCCGGCATTACCTTACGCGAACTTCTCGGTCGCGCGTTCGCTCGCATTCACGAGCAAGAAGCCCGATTACGAGAATTGGAAACCGCGGTCTCCGAAGCGGCCGACGACGAGACGATGGAACGCGCGCTCGACGCGTACGGAAGCGCGCGCGAGGTTTTCGACCGTCACGACGGCGCGAGTCTCGAACGACGGATGCGTGCGATGCTCTCGGCTTTCGCATTCGAGGAGAGCGATCTCGATCGGCCGACGAGCGCGTTTTCCGGCGGCCAGCGCACGCGCGCGTCGCTCGCGCGGCTCTTATTGGAAGACGCCGACGTGTTGGTCCTCGACGAGCCGACGAATCATCTCGATCTCGCGACCGTGCGCTGGCTCGAGGAGTTCATCGTCGCCGACGGACGTCCGGCACTCGTCGTGTCGCACGATCGAACGTTCATCGATCGGGTCGCGACGGAGATCTGGGAGCTCGACGGCGGCTCGCTCGAGCGGTACGAAGTTCCGCGCGGGCGTGCGTACGGCGCGTATCTCGAAGAGAAGGCCGCGCGCCACGAGCAGGCGATGCGCGATTACGAACGCTTCCGCGACGAGGAGAGACGGCGCAAGGCCGTGATCGCGGAGCTCAAGACGCACGGCTCGCACAATTACTCGCACGTTCGCAGTCGGGAGAAACAACTCGGCAAACTCGATCGCGTCGAGGCGCCGGAGACCTCGCAACAACGGATCCACGTCAAGCTCGAAGCGGTCCGGCGCGCGACGAACGGCGTGGCCCTCCGAACGCACGACCTCGCGGCATCGTACGACACGACGCTGTTCGACCATCTCACGATGACGGTGAAGCGCGGCGAGCGGATCGCGATCGTCGGTCCCAACGGTGCCGGCAAATCGACGCTCCTCGACGTCCTCGCGGGCCGTCGCGCCGCAGAGCACGGCACGGTCGAGATCGCGACGGGCGTGCGCTCCGCGTATTTCGCCCAAGACACGACGGACGATCTCGCGCCGGGAGCGACGGCCGTCGACGCGGTCCTCGAGGGTGCGACGATCGTGCCGGAAGAGGCGCGCGCGCTCTTGGGTCGGCTCGGACTCGGCGGGGACGCGGGCGACAAACCGGTCGAAGCGTTTTCCGGCGGCGAGCGTCGGCGGATCATGCTCGCGCGTTTGATGGCGCGTGCCGCGGATCTGCTCTTCCTCGACGAGCCGACGAACGATCTCGACATTCCGAGCCGCGAAGCGCTCGAAGCGGTGCTCGCGTCGTACGGCGGCGCGATGCTCGTCGTCTCGCACGATCGCTATCTGCTGCGACGCCTCGCGGAACGCGTGCTCGTGCTCGACGGGGGACGCGCGACCATGCTCGACGGCGGATACGAGCGATACGAAGCGTTCGAACGCGGCGAATCGGTCGAGGCCAAGCCGACGAAAACGCCCGCGAAATCCGCGAAACCCGTCGCGCCGGCGCCCCCGGTCGAAACGAACGCGAAAAGCGAACGCGAGCGACGTCAGGCGATCGATCGGAACGCGCGCGCCGTCGCCGCGGCCGAGCGCGAGGTCGCCCGTCTCGACGAAGAACGCGCGCGACTCGAGCGCGAATTCGCCGATCCCGCGATCTACGACGATCGCGAGCGCGTCGCGGTCCTCGAACGCGAACTCGCGGAGGTCCGCGCGGCGGTCGAAGCCGCGTTCGAGCGATGGGAATCGCTCTCGAGCGCGCGCGAGAACGTGCTCGCGTGAGCGATATCGCGGCACTCTTCGAATGCCCGATCGAAATCCGAACGGTTCGCGCGAACGGACGCGATTTCGAAGTCCTCGTCGCCGGAACGGGCGATCGACTCGCGCTGCTGTTGCACGGCTTCCCCGAACACGCGATCTCGTGGCGCTATCAGATTCCGTTACTCGTGCGGCTCGGCTATCGCGTCTGGGCACCGAACCAGCGCGGCTACGGCAATTCGAGTCGACCGAAGGCGATCCGCGAGTATCGGATGCGCGAGTTGGTCGCCGACGTCGCGGGCCTCATCGACGCCTCCGGCGCGACGAGCGTCACCCTCGTCGGCCACGATTGGGGCGCGGCCGTCGCTTGGGTCTTCGCGACGTTGCGGCCGCGGCCGATCGAGCGCCTCGCGATCGTCAACGTGCCGCATCCGGCCGTGTTCGCGCGCGTCTTGCGGACTTCGTGGCGCCAGCGTCTCCGCTCGTGGTACATGCTCTACTTCCAGATCCCGTGGTTGCCCGAACGCACGCTCGGCGCCGATCGCGCCGCGGCGATCGGCGCGATCTTCCGCAAGACCGCCGCGAACCCCGAACGCTTCTCGCGCGAGGCGATCGACGTCTATCGCGACGCCGCGGCACGCCCGGGGGCGCTCGCCGCGATGCTCGCGTGGTATCGCGCCGCGGCGCGCTTCGGCCTCGACGTCCCGCGCGGTGGGTTCGCGAAGATCGACGTGCCGACGCTCGTCGTCTGGGGTGAAGAAGACACGGCGCTCGGCAAAGAGACGACCTACGGCACGGAGCGATACGTCGCGGACCTGCGCGTCGCGTATCTTCCCGGCGTCTCGCACTGGGCGCAACAGGACGCGCCCGAGCGCGTCAACGCGTTACTCGAACGCTTCCTCGCGGACGACGTTCACGCCGCCGAATAACGGACGCGCGTCGCGCTCACGCGCGTCGTCGCGGTCATGGCGCCGACGTACGGTGCCGTGTAGACGCCCGACGTCGGCGCGACGTCCGAGTAATCGCGTCCGATCGCGACGACGACGTAGCGCATCGAGACGGCGCAATCGTTCGTCGGGTCGTAGGCCAGGATGCGCGGACCCGTCGGTTCTTCGAAGAGGAATTCGATCCAGGCGTGCGTCGCGCCCTCGCCGATGAGATGACCCGAAACGTATCGCGCGGCGAGCCCGACGCGACGCGCGAGCGCGAGCGCGATGTGCGTGTAGTCCTGACAGACGCCGGCGCCGAGCGCGAACGCGGCGGCGGCCGTCGTCTCGACGTCCGTGACGCCTTGCACGTAGCGCATCGACCGATGGACGAACGAAACGATCGCCCGCGCGAGCGCCTCGGGCTCGGGATGCGCGGCGCGGAGATCGCGCGCGGCCTGGCGGAGCGTCGCGTCGGCGGCGGTGAGCGAGGTGGCGGGCGTGCGCCACGACGGATCGTCGCCGTCGATCGGCTCGCGCGGCTCGGCGTCGCGGATGCGGCGCACGAGCGACCAGTGCGAGAACTCGATGACGCCCTCGACGCGACGGGCGAAAAACGTGCTGACCGGATTGCCGAACGAGTCCGCGTCGACGCTCTCGTCGGTTTCGGGCGTGACCGCGATGCGATGGTCGATCAGACGCTGGTCGCCGTGTTCGCTCCGCGGCACGACGACGAGCCGATGGTGTAAGTCCGCGATCGGTCCGGGATAGTCGTAGCGAAAACACTGGTGGACGAGATAATCGATTTCCACCGCTTCGTTCCAGTTGACGTCGTCGTCGGCTAACGGCTCCATCGCGCGGATCTCCTCAAGTAGCTGTGGATGCATCACCGTCGATCGCATCGGCGAGGACCGTCATCGAACGCAGCGTCACGCCTCCGAACGTCGTGACCATCGCGACGTCGAGGGCGTCGCGCCCGCGCGCGATCGTGACGCGACCGCGCCGACGTTCGTTGTTACGGGGATCGAACAGCCACCACCGATGACCGATGTAGATCTCGGTCCACGCGCAAAAATCCATCGGCGCGTACGGCGGCGGAACGTCGAGATCGGGCATGTAGCCGAACGAGTAACGCGCCGGAATGTTGAGCGCGCGGCAAAACGTGATCATGAGGTGCGCGAAGTCGCGACAGACCCCCGTAGCGCTCTCGTACACGTCGAGCGCCGTCGTCGTCGGCGAACTCGTGCCGTAGGCGAATTTGATGTGGTCGTGCACGTAGTCGGCGATCGCTTGCACGCGCGACCACCCCGGGGGCAGATGTCCGAAGAGTTCGTACGCCGCGTCGCCGAGGAGATCCGACACGCAATACCGGCTCGGGAGCGTATACAGGAGCACGTCGTCCGGAAGCTCGGTCGGTGCGATCTCCGCCGCGTTCGGCTCGATCGGATCGATCGCGCCGTCGATCTCGACGGTCGTTTCGTAGGTCAGGTTCGACTCGCCCGCGGGCACGATCGTCCGGCGGCACGTGTTGCCGTACTGATCGACGTAGTCGCGATAATCGGCGTGCGGCATGAACGACCAGCGTTCGTCTTCGACGCGCACGCCGACGGCCGTCCGCGGGCGAATGATGAAGATCGCGGCGACCGGCACGGGCGTCGCGAACGCGAATTGCGCGCCGGCTCGAATAACGAGTTTGGAACGTTCTCCGATCACGCTTGTCTCCTTGTGCGTCGGCGCGCGACGGCCTTTGAGCGTTTGTCCAACCGGTTCGATGGTCCCGAATCGGGAACGATGGGCGATCATGAACGATTCGCCCGAGCCTCGCTCCGTCGTACCCGGAAGCGAACGCATCGCCCCGGCAGGACATCGTCCGCAACCCGCTACCGACGATCTCGCGCGCGACGTCGAGATCACCGTCACGCTCCGGCGACGGCGCGAGATGACGGACGATCTGGCGGCGCTCGCGGCGCGTCCGCACGCGGCGCGCGAACACGTCTCGCGCGAGGCGTTCGCCGAGCGTTACGGTGCGAGCGCGGAGGACATCGCGGCCGTCGTCGCGTTCGCGCGCGCGTCGGATCTCCGCGTCGTCGCCACGTCGGCCGCCCGCCGCTCCGTCGTGCTCGGCGGTTCGCTCGGCGACGTGGCGCGCGCGTTCGGCGCGCGGCTCGTCGGAGCGGCCGGCGACGGTGGGGCCGGGCGAACGTCGCGCGAGGGCTCGCTCACCGTGCCGCGATCGCTCGCCGACATCGTCGTCGCCGTGCTCGGCATCGACGACCGACCGCAGGCGAGCGCGCAGTTCCGCTTCGCGACGCGCCCCGCGGCGGCGGCGGTCGCGGGTCTCTTGCCGACGGCGGTCGCGCGCGCGTACGACTTTCCGACGGGCGTCGACGGAACGGGTCAGACCGTCGCGATCGTCGAGCTCGGCGGCGGATTCGTGCAGGGCGATCTCGACGCGTACTTCGCCGGACTCGGCACGGCGTCGCCGACCGTCGTCGCCGTCGGCGTCGACGGCGCGGCGAACGCGCCGACGAACGATCCGAACGGACCCGACGGCGAGGTGGCGCTCGACATCGAAGTGGTCGGCGCGATCGCTCCGGGTGCGAAGATCGCCGTGTATTTCGCACCGAATACCGATCGCGGATTTCTCGACGCGGTCACGACGGCCGTGCACGATACGACGAACAAGCCGACGATCGTTTCGATCAGTTGGGGCGGTCCCGAATCGAGCTGGACGTCGCAGGCGATCCAGAGTCTCGACGCCGCGTTCGCCGACGCGGCCATGCTCGGCGTGAGCGTGCTCGTCGCGGCGGGCGATCACGGATCGAGCGACGGCGTGACCGACGGACTCGCGCACGTCGACTTCCCCGCATCGAGCCCGCACGCGACGGCCTGCGGCGGAACGCTTCTCGCGCTCGACGGCGCGGGTGCGATCGCGAGCGAGTCCGTCTGGAACGACGGGAGCGCGGGCGGTGCGACGGGCGGCGGCGTGAGCGACGTCTTCGCGCTTCCGGCGTTTCAGAACGCGGCGAAGGTACCGCCGTCGACGAATGCGGGCGCGCGCGTCGGTCGCGGCGTCCCCGACGTCGCGGGCGATGCCGATCCCAACTCGGGGTATCGCATCCGCATCGACGGCCGCGACGGCGTCGTCGGCGGGACGAGCGCCGTCGCACCGCTTTGGGCGGCACTCGTCGCGCTCGCGAACCAACGCGCCGGAAAGGCCGCGGGGTTTCTCAATCCGACGCTCTACGCGAACGCGGCCGCGTTCCGCGATATCACGAGCGGCGATAACGGGACGTACGCCGCGACCGCCGGATGGGACGCCTGCACGGGACTCGGATCGCCCGACGGCGCGAAGATCGCGGCGCTGTTCGGGCCCTGAGCGTGCGCGTCGTCGTCGTCTCCGATACGCACGTCCCGCGCTTCGCCCGGGGCTTCGCGGGCCTGCTCGCGCGCGTGCGCGGCGAGGCGCCCGACGCGATCGTGCACTGCGGCGATTTCACCGACCTCGCGGTCGCGGACGCGCTCGCGGAGATCGCGCCGTTCCACGGCGTCGCGGGCAATAACGACGGTCCGGAGATCGTGCGCCGTTTCGGTCGCGCGCACGTCGTCACGTTCGCGGGATGCCGCGTCGGGCTCGTGCACGGCGACGGGGGCGCCCGCGGATCGACGCGCGATCGCGCGGAGGCGGCGTTCGCCGCCGAGACCGTCGATGCGATCTGCTTCGGTCACAGTCACATCCCGCATCGCGAACGACGCGACGACGGCGTGTGGATCCTCAATCCCGGCTCCCCGCTCGATCGCCGCCGCGAGCCGCGCTTCAGCTACGCGGTGCTCGCGTGCGACGCGACGGGGATCGACCCGCACATCGTGTATTTCGACTGAAGCCATCTCGGACGCTCCGGACCGCGGGCGCGATCGCGACCGGGCGCGACGGCGCGGATCGCCCGGCATCGCGACCGCGCGGATCTCACGGGGCCGGGCGAGCGGAGGGGCTCGGTCGGGCTCACAGAACGCCGTTGCGCGAACGATGATCACCCCGCCGATGTCGAGCCGTCGTTTCGTCGGACGGAAAGCGGAACTCGACGCGCTGACCGACGCGCGGCGTCGCCTTTCGAGCGGACGCGGTCAGATCGTGCTCGTCGGAGGCGAAGCGGGGCTCGGCAAAACGCGCCTCGTGAACGAACTCGTCGACGCGCTCGAGGGGAGTCGCGGTCCGCTCGTCGCGATCGGAGAGGCGCTCGAGCACGCGCCGCAACCGTACGGGCCGATCCGCATGGTTTTCGAATCGTTTCTCGCGTCGTCGCCGGAGGGATTCGCGACGGCGTCGCCGCTCGCCGCGCGAACGCTGCGGGCGCTCGTCCCCGAGCGCGTCGCGCACGACGACGCGCCGATGGAGAAAGGCGAGATCTTCGCGGGGGTCCTCGCGCTCCTGCAAACGCTCGCCGCGAAACGCACGACGTTCGTGGCGCTCGAGGACGTCCATTGGGCCGATTCCGCCACGCTCGAACTTCTCGCCTACCTCGCTCCGCGTATCTCCTCGATGCGGATCATGATCGTCGCGACGTTTCGCAACGACGCGCTCAAGAGCGATAGTCCGCTCTCGCGAGCGCTCGCGCGCATCGCGCGCGACCGCACGGCGTTCGCGATCGATCTCGAGCCGCTCGGCGAGCGAGAGGTGCGAACGCTCGTTTCGGAACTGACCGCCGGTACGGATCCCCTCGCTCCGAGTTCGCTCCGCGCGATCGTCCGGCGCGCGGACGGCAATCCGCTCTACGTCGAGGAGCTGACGAAAGCCGCGGTCGCCCGCGGCGGGCATCTCCCGGACGATTCGCTCCCGCTCCCGATTCGCGGCCTGATCCTCGAACCGCTCGCGGACCTCGCGCCGTTCGATCGACGCGTGCTCGATCACGCCGCGGTGTTCGGTCCCTACATCGACGTCGCGCTCCTCGCGGCGATCGTCGGTGCCGCCCCGGACGAGATCCTGCCCGTCCTGCGCCGTCTGCGCGAAGGCGGCATCGTCTTCGAAGATCCGGCGACGCCGGGTCGCTTCCGTTTCCGTCACGCGTTGACGCGCGCGGCGATCTACGGTGAACTCCTCGCGGTCGAAACGCGCGCGCTCCACGCCCGCATCGCGACGATGCTCGAGACCGATCCCGCGACGGCCGACGTCGCCGCGCTCGCGTTCCATTATTGGGAGGCGGGCGATCCCCGTGCGGCGCTCGCGCACAACGAAAGCGCGGGCGATTCGGCGCTCGCGTTACGCGCGGCGGACGAGGCCGCGTCGTATTTCTCTCGCGCGCTCTCGGCCACGGACGACGGCGACGCGCGCGCGCGCATCTTACCGAAACTCGGAGAAGCCTTGATCCGCCGTTCCGAGTTCGTCGCGGCCGCCGCCGCGTTCGACGAGCTCTGGCGCCTGCACCTCGAACGCGGCGAGCGCGATGCCGCGGCGACGGCCTTCTCGCTCGCGGCGGGCGAAGTCTCCAACGGCGGCGATCTTCCGCGCGCGCTCGAGATGCTGAAGTCGTTCTTGGCCGAACACGGCGCGGGGCTCGCGGAGGGGTCGCGCGACCACCTCAACGCCTGCCTCGGGCGCTTGATGACGAACGTCGATTGCGACGAGGCGAGAGCGATCCTCCTCCGCGTCGAGAATCCGGACGCGCTCGCGCCCAGAACGTACATCCTCTACTGGGCGGCCCGGATGTTCGTCGCGGAGCGAGACGTCGACCGCGACGCGTTCGACGAAAGCGTCGCGGCCTTGCGCCGACGCCTGCCCGAGATCAATCCGTTTTTTCAGACGCAGATACTCCATTCGATCGGCATGGCGGCGCTCGCGTTCGGTGCGAACGCGGTCGCCGAGGTCGCCCTCGACGAAGCGATCGCGATCGATCTCGCGTACGATTTTCCCGGGGCGCTCTCGTTCGCTCGCGGCGTCCGATCGCGACTCTACGAATTGTGCGGCCGGCTCGAAGACGCCCGACACGACATACGCGGCTCGCTCTCCGATACGGAAGTTCCGATGGCGCGATTCCATACCGCCGTCAGCGGACCGCTCGTCGGTGCCGCACTCCTGGACTTCGAACTCGTCGGAGCGACCCTCGACGACGCGGCGTTCGCGACGTTTTCGGGTTCGGGTCCGACGTCGGCGCGTCTGAACATGCTCGCGTCGCGCGCCGTCGCCGCCATCGCCGATCGACGGCCGGAGGATGCGAGCGCCCTGCTGACGGCGGCGATCGACGTCGCGGATTTTCCCCATTGCGCGGTCCATTTTTGGCCGCTCGCCGCGAGGTTGGTCGATCTCCCGCGCCTGACGAAAACGATCGAACTCCTGCGCTCGCGACCGAATCGGGAAGCGCCGGTCATGGCGGCGGTCGAGGCGCTCGTCGGAGCGATCGTCGCGCAGCGTCGCGGCGAGGTGCTCGAGGCGAGGGCCGGGGCTCGCGATGCCGCAAACCGTTATGCGAAGCTCGGATGGCCGCTCTTCGAGGCGCGGGCTCGCGAGATCGCGGGCGATGCCGAGGGCGCGCTCGCGATCTATCGTGCGACCGGGAGCGTCGCCGACGTGCGCCGTTTCATGCTCGCCACGGCGGACGAAACGCCGCGGACCGGGGCGGCGGCCGCGCTCTCGCCGCGCGAGGGGCAGGTCGCGCGGCTCGTGGCGCGCGGCAAAACGAATCGGGCGATCGCGCGAGAGATGGACGTCGCCGAAAAGACGGTCGAAAAGTACGTGACGTCGATCTACGCGAAACTCGGCTTCTCGTCGCGCGCGGAGCTCGCGGCGCACGTCGCACGGGCCGAGGGTCCGTCCGCCGAACGCGCGGAGGGATCGACCGCGGTGCGCTGACGGATCGCGCCGCGATGCGGCGCCCGAATCGCGACGGGCCGGGACGCGCGCGATCGCGAGCCGTCGCGATCGGGCGCGCGGACGCACCGCGTCGGGCGCACCGAGCAGGGCGCGACCATCGCGCCGTCGTTTCGATTCTCTATGAATCGATCGTCCGTACCGTCCGTCCCGCGCCGCTGGTCGACCGAGATCGAAGGGTATCGCTGGATCCCGCGCATGGCCGACAAAGCGCGGATGCGCGACGCCGGAACGATGGGCGATTATCTCATGGGGCAATCGCCCGTCGATAAGTCGCTCCTACGCGTGTTGGGTTTGAATACCGACGCGTGGGTCGAACTCGTGCGCGGGACGTCGGACGACGCGGAGGTGCTCGCGCGCTTGCGCGCGCGGGGGCTCGACGAAGCGCGCCTGCGACGCTGGTCGGAGACGTTTCCGACCCGTTTCAAAGCGCTCATCCCGCTTTGGGATCTCGACGAAGGTCACGTCGCGCCGACGCCGCTGCAACGCGTCGCGCTCGCGGTCTTGCAACCGGCCGTCGGCCCGCTCATGGCGCTCTACCGACGGATCAGCCCGGCGCCGTAGCGCCGAGCGCGTGGTTAGCGGGTCGCGCGTCGGCCCGCGTGCGGCGCCGCGTGACCCTTCGCGGCCCGCGGTCCGCGATTCCCGTGTGGGAAGCGCTGCGTCGGCGCGGGCGGGATCGGGTTATCGCTCGGCGGCGGTAACTCCGGAAGTTTCGAACGATCGAGTCGTTTTCCGAGCGCGCGCTCGATCTGCGAGAAGTACTTCTCTTCGTCCGGGGCGACGAAGGTGATCGCGTCGCCCTTCGCTTGCGCGCGCGCCGTACGGCCGACGCGATGGACGAAATCTTCGGGGACCATCGGCACGTCGTAGTTCACGACGTGCCCGAGCGCGACGACGTCGATGCCGCGTGCGGCGATATCGGTCGCGACGAGCACGCGATATTTCCCGCGTTTGAAGTCGTCGAGCGCGCGCGTTCGTTGGGCTTGCGAACGGTCGCCGTGGATCCGTTCCGCGATGACGTCGAAGCGCCCGAGCGCCGCGGCGAGGCGATTCGCGCGCGCCTTCGTGCGCGTGAACACGATGGCACTGTAGATCGCGTTGTCTTTCAATAACTCGACGAAGAGGTCGAGTTTGCGATGCTGGTCGATCGTGTAGACCGTCTGCGTGATCCCCTCGGCCGGCTTCGCGCCGCCCTTGGGCGCGAGATCGACGCGCACGGGATCCTTCAAGAGATCCTTCGCGAGCGCGGAGATCGGCGGCGGAATCGTCGCGGAGAAGAAAAGCGTCTGACGCTTGGTCGGCAGCGTCTTGAGGACGCGGCGCACGTCGGGGAGGAAGCCCATATCGAGCATGCGGTCCGCTTCGTCGAGGACGAGGAACTCGATGCCGTCGAGGATCGCCGTTCCCTGACCGACGTGATCGAGCAGACGACCGGGCGTCGCCACGATGATGTCGACGCCGCGGCGGAACGCCATCACCTGCGGTCCGAATCCGACGCCGCCGAAGATCGCGGCGACCTTCACGCGCGTGTGTTTGGCGAGCCCCGTGAGGTGCTCGGCGATCTGCGCGGCGAGCTCGCGCGTCGGTGCGAGGATGAGCGCGCGCGTCTTTCCGCGCGGCATGTCGGCGATCGCGGAGATGAGCGGGATGCCGAACGCGGCGGACTTGCCGCTTCCGGTCGAAGCGCTACCGAGGACGTCGCGTCCGGCGAGCGCCGCGGGGATCGCGGCTTCCTGGATCGGCGTCGGCTCGGTGAATCCGAGATCCGTGACGGCGCGGAGCAACTCGGGACGGAGCCCGAGCGACGTAAACGTGGCGTTGATGTTCGACTACTTTCGCGTGCGTGCGCAATGCAATCGAACACTCGAAAGATCGCGCGGAGTTATCGGCATCATCGCACGAAAGGCGTCGCGCGTCAAAGACCTCCGTCGACGAGCGCGATCCCGCGGGCGACGAGCGAGGTCACGCCGACGTCGAAATGACGGAATCGCTCGTCGCGCGTGTGCCCGCGCACGAAGCGCGCGTAGATTTGTTGCGCGATGGCGGCGTAACGAAAAATATTAAATGCGTGATACCACCCGATCCGCGAGACGTCGCGACCGCTCGCGCGCGCGTAGCGTTCGACGAGTCGGGATCGAGCGGGAAAGCCGGGAACCGCCGTCGGCATCGTCCCGACGCCCGGCGCGACGGGCTCGCCCGGCTCCGGCCAGAGGGAGAGCACGTATCCGAGATCGACGAGCGGATCGCCGATCGTGCACATATCCCAATCGAGGACGGCGACGATCCGCGCCGGGTCGCGCTCGTCGACGATCGCGTTATCGAGTTTGTAATCGTTGTGCACGATCGCGGGCGGTCCCGAAACGGGGATCGATTCCGCGAGCCGCGCGGCGAGCGGACCCGCATCGACGCGCCCCGGCGTCTCCGCCGCGTTCCAACGTTGGATCCAACCCGCGAGTTGGCGCGCGAGATATCCGTCCGGCCTACCGAGTTCCGCGAGTCCGATCTCCGCGTACGCGACGGCATGCAACGCGGCGAGCACGTCGACGAAATGTTCGCCGAGTCGGCGCCGCGCGTCCGGATCGCCGGCGAGCGTCGGCGGCAACGTCGTGCGGATCACCTCGCCGCGCCGGCGTTCCATAACGACGAAATCGACGCCGAGGATCGCGGGATCGGTGCACGACACGAACGCCCGCGGCGCGTAGGGAAACGCGCGAGCGAGCCGGGAGAGCACCGCGTATTCGCGCCGCATGTCGTGCGCCCCGGGCGGAACGGGCCCGAGCGGCGGCCGGCGCAGGACGTATTCCGAATCGCCGAACGCGACGAGATACGTGAGGTTGGCGTGCCCGCCGCCGAACTGCCGCACGGCGAAGCGACCCGCGGTCTCGGGCAAGCGTTCGCGAAGATACGGCTCGAGCGCGTCGAGATCGAGTTCCTCGCCCGCGCGGACGTCGATCGTCTCGGTCACGCGAAGGAACGCGCGAAGAGCCACGCGTTCGCGCTGAGCCAACCGATGCCGAAAAGAAGTCCGCCGATCACGTCGGTCGCGTAATGCGCTCCGAGCGCGAGGCGCGACCAGGGAATCCCGACGACGCAGATCGCGAGGAGGACGGCGACCGCGTCGCGTGCGTACCAGGGCGCGGCGAGATCGGCGAGCACGAGCGCGAGCAAGCCGCCGAAAAAGACGATCGCCGTCGTCGAGTGCCCGCTCGGATAGGAGAGGTCGCGTTCCTGACGCACGAGCCAGCCGTCGGGCCGCACGCGTCGGAACAGGCGTTTCGAAGCCATGCTCGCGGCCTGTCCGAGCACCTGCGACGCGAAGAGCCATGCGACGAGTCGCGGATCCGCGTGCGATGCGAGCGCGAGCAGGTACGCGACGGCGGCGATCGCGACGACCGCCTTCCAGCGGCCGAGCGCGGAGAAAAAGATCGCGAGCGAGGTGGCGTCGCCGCGCAGCGCCGTCGCTTCGATATCGAGTCGCGTCGGCGTGCGCGACGAGACGTACGCCCCGAGCGCGGCACACGCGACGAAAGCCGCGACGCAGAGCGCGATCACGCCCCCGTCCCCGCGAAACTCGTCGGCACGATCACGCGGAGCGCCCCGCGCGCGATGCCGAATTTCGCGGGCGTCCTGCCGTATGCGTTGCCGTCGATCGCGATCGGCTGACGGCGCGAGGTCTTGAGCGAGACGTGTTTCGCGGAGAAGACGTGGGCGCCCGGGAGCAGGGTCTGCGCGCCGAGCGCGAAGGCGAGATAGGTTTTCGCCGCGTCGAAGCGCGAGCCGCCCTCGCTTGCGAAGAAGGCGAGCCGACCGTCCGTGATCGAGGCGTCCGGCGTGACGGGTTGTTTGCCGAAGAATCGGCCGCTCGCGACGACGATCTGACTCGTTTCGATGTCGAGCTTTCCGCCGTCGTACTTCACGCGCGCGCGGAACGGGCGATGGCGTGCGAAGGGCGCGATGCCGCCCACGACGTACGCGGCCGGGCCGATGATCGGCTTGAGCGCGTGCGGCGCGTTCTCCGCGATCTCGGCCGAGAGTCCGATCACGGCGAAATTCGCGAAGTAGCGATCGTCGATCGTTCCGAGATCGACGCGCTCGATCCGACCCGCGGCGATCGTGTCGAGCGCCGCCTCGAAATCGTCCGAGATCGAGAGCGTGAGCGCGAAACTGTTGCCGGTGCCGAGCGGGAGCACGCCGAGCGCCGTCTTCGCGTGCGCCAACACGTCGACCGCCGTCGCCATCGAGCCGTCGCCGCCGCCGACGACGAGCACCTCGATCTCGTCGCGCACCGCCCGCTTCACGAGTTTACGCAAGCGCTTCTCGCCCGCGCACACGTCGATGGAATCGAAATCGATCCCGCGCGCGCGGAGTCGCTCGGGCAGATCCGCGAGATGCTTCTCGGTCCGGCTCGATCGGTCGTTGATGATGACGCGGGTCCGCATCGGACGTGACTCCTGGCCGGTAGCCGGTAAAGCTTCCGTAAATGTGGACGCGAGGATGCCGGGAGGCCGCGGAATCTTACCGAAAACCACAGAGAGATGATCGCGCGGCTTCGAACGTCCTGCGTGAAGATCGCTTCGTTCTTGGTGGCGATCTCTTTCGCTTTCCCACCCGCGGCCGTCCGAGCACAGACGACGGCCTGGGTCGCCCGCGTGGGACCGACGCGCATCATGACGCTCGGCGATTCGATCACGGCGGGCGTCGGTCCGCAGGGCCGCGACACGGGCTCGGCGGGCTATCGGCGCGAGCTCGTGCGCCTCCTCGATCAGGACGGCTATCGCTACGAGATGGTCGGCGACCGGAGCGACTACTCCGGAAATCTCCAGCAGCGCAAACACGACGGCTGGCCGGGGTACGTCCTGCGCTCGTTTCCATCGGATCCGGCCCCGCAGTTACTCGGATCGGTCACGCGTAAGGCGATCGCCGCGGAAGATCCCGACGTGATCCTGCTCATGGCCGGAACGAACGATCTGCTCCGCAAGGCCCGCGGCAGCGAGGGCTACACGCTCGAAAACGTCGTGTTCAGCATGAACCAAGAACTCGACGAGATCTTCAGGTTGAAACCGACCGTCACCGTCCTCGTCGCGGGCGTCGTCGACAGTCCGCGGCTCGATCCCGACGACGTCGCCGATTTCGACGGAAGCCTCCCGGCCAAGGACGCGCCGGGACCGAGCGTCCCGAGCGTCGTCGCGATGTATGCGAGCCGCGGATTCCACGTCGCGTTCGTCCCGGCGATGGCGTACGCGGTCCCGCGCGACGCGGCGCACTTTCCCGACGGGATCCATCCCTGCGGACCGGGCGGCTACGCGCTCGTGGCCCGGACGTGGATGGACGCGCTCGAGGGCATCACCGGAAGCGCCCGTCCGGGCGCGCTCGCCAAACGGTAGCGGCGCGGAACGAACGTAGGATTCGGTGAGGGCCGTTGAGACCGAGATCGACGAGCGGAGCGACGTTCCGAGACGACTAACCTTCGCCGGTACACCGATGCGTCTGGCAAGCATTTCGGATCGGCTCACGACGCTCGACGGGCTTCGCGGGTTCGCGATCCTTCTCGTGATCTGGTATCACCTCTGGCTCGTGAGCGGCTACGTCGTTCCGTTGCCCGGGCCGTTCGCCGCGCTCTCGCAGAACGGATTTCTCGGCGTCGATCTGTTCTTTTTCGTCAGCGGATTCTGCATCTGCTATCCGTACGCGCGCGCGCGCCACGACGGGCTCCCGTCGCCGACGTTACGAAATTTCGTACGCAAACGATTGCTCAAGATCGTGCCGTCGTACGTGCTCGCGCTCCTGGTCTTCGCACTCGTCTACCGGACGCATTTCTCGAGCCCGCTCGACGAGTTCGGCGATCTGGCGGCGCACCTCGCGTTCGTCCACACGTTTTACTTTCCGTACTTCGGCGCGTTCAGCGGACCGCTCTGGACGCTCGGCATCGAGATGCAATTCTACGTGGTGTTCGCGGTCCTCGCACCGTGGATTCGGAAACGGCCGCTCACGCTCTACGCGTCGTTCGTGATCTGCGCCCTCGCGTATCGGTTCACGCTCATGCTCTTCGGCGTCGACGGCGATTTCGGTTGGGTCAACCAGCTCCCGGGCGTGATCGACGTGTTCGGCGCGGGGATGATGACGGCGTTCGCCTACGTCGCCGTCCGCGACGGCACGCGGCCCGATCCGCGAATCGCCACGGCGATCGCGGTCGTCGCCGCCGCGGTCATGCTCGGCGGGCTCCACGGCGTCGATGCGGCGCGCGCGCTCGGCGACGATGCGATGCATCGCTGGCTCAATCTCTGGCGGACCGCGATCGGGCCGTCGCTCCTCGCGTTCACGCTCGGCGTGATCTTCGGTTTTCCGGCGCTCCGGACGTTCGTCACGCTACGCCCGCTCGCGTTTCTCTCCACGATCTCGTACAACGCGTATCTGTGGAATCTCGAGGTCGCGGTCGCGGTCGCGAATCTCGGCCTGCCGCCGCCCGTGGTCTTCGTGCTCGCCGGAACGATGACGATCTTGGTCTCGGCGGGGCTCACGTATGCCTTCGAGCGGCCGATCGTCCGCGGCGGGCTCGACCATCTCCGCGACGCGGTCGCGCGCCGCATCGTCGCGGGCTCGTTCGTCGGCGGCGGCCGTTCGCGCGCGGGTGAGGCGTAACGACGTTCGGACCCGATCCGGACGTCGCGGATCTTTCGGCGAGCCGCTAACGCGAGCGGTCCCGCCGGTCGCGAGCGAGGAGATCGTCCTCGGTCGGGTAGCGCGTGGTGAGCAGATGCAGGATGCGCGCGGTCGCGCCCCAGACGTGGACGCCGGGGCGATCGAATAACCACGACGGCACGTCGCGCACGCGACCGAGGTGCTCGACGCGCTCGATGCCCTCGTGGAGCGCGCCCGGCGCGTAGAGCTCCGCGAGCGCTACCTCGTGGACGCTCTCCGTCTCAGCGACGTCGAAATCGAAAGAATCGGGTGCGTCGACGAACCCGACGAAGGGCGCGATCGTCACCGAGAGCGCGAGGGTCGTGACGTCGGGGAGGCGATCGAACAGGCGGACGGCGGCGCGCGAGACGCGGAGCTCCTCCTCGAACTCCCGGAGCGCCGCATCGCGCGCGTCGCGGTCGCCCTGCTCGAGGATCCCGCCCGGGAACGCGATCTGCGCGGGATTGCGGCGGAGGTGCGCCGCGCGACGGACGAAGACGAGCGCGGGCTCCGGCCTACGAACGATGGGAACCACGACGGCCGCTTCGAGCATCGAGCGTTGCTTCGAAAGGGATGCGACGCGACCCCACAAACGGTGGCCCGAGTGCGCCTGCGCCCCTATGCGTTCGACGTCGTCGCGATCGGAGCGGCGATCGTCGCGATCGCGATCCGGCCGTCTCCGCTCTGGGTCGAGCGCGCCTACGCGAACGGCGCCTATCCGCACGTCGACCGCGCGATCCGCGCGCTCACGGGACCGTTGCCGTTCTGTCTCGGGGACGTGCTGTTCTTCGTCGCGCTCGTCTGGCTCGTGCGCTATCCGATCGTCGCGATCCGTCGCGCGGCGCGACGCGATCGCGTCCGGGCGGCCGCTCGCGCGGGATTGCGCATCGTCGCCGCACTCGCCTTCGTGTTCGTCTGGTTTCTGGGGTCGTGGGGACTCGGATACGATCGCGTCCCGCTCGCGCGGAAGATCGTCGTCCACGACGAGCGGACGGACGAGGATACGGTCGCCGCGTTCGCGGACCGGCTCGTCGATCGGCTGACGCGCGACGCGCCGGCCGCGCATCGCGTCGCGTTCTCGCGCGCGCGCGTCGGGGACGAACTCGTGCCGACGTTCGAGACGACGATCGCGCGCTTCGGCGATCGCGCGACGTTCGCGCCGCCGCGCGTGAAGCCGACGGTATTTCAACGCATGATGGAATGGACGGCGACGGCCGGATTCACGGATCCGTGGACGCACGAGATCAACGTCGATGCGAACGCCACGCCGTACGAATTCCCGGCGTATTACGCGCACGAGTGGGCGCACGTGAGCGGATTCAACGACGAAGCCGAGGCGAATTTCATCTCGGTCCTCGCCTGTACGCGCTCGCACGATCCGTTGCTCGTCTACTCGGGGTGGCTGCTCGTGTGGTTCAACCTCCCGCCCGGCGTGAAGATCACGCACCGCATGGGCCGTCTCGCCTACGACGACATCGTCTCGATCCGCGCGCGCGTCCTCCGCCACCTCGACGTCCGCGCGGCACGGGTGCAACGCGTCGCGTACGATCGGTATCTCAAGTCGAATCACGTCAGGGCGGGCTACGCGAGTTACCAATATTTCATCCGCTGGATGACGGGCGCCGAGTTCGATCCTTCGGGCCTCCCGCGCGTCCGCGCCGACGTGGATCCCGGCTCGGCTGGGTAAGGGCGACGGCGTAAGAAACGGAGGCACGACGTGCCGGATACTCTCGAACGGGTGCGCTTCGGGCGCACGGACCTGCGCATCACGCGACTCGGCTTCGGCGCGTGGGCCGTCGGCGGCGGCGATTGGAAATTCGGCTGGGGACCGCAGGACGACGCCGAGTCGATCGCCGCCATCCGTCGCGCGATCGACGGCGGCATCAACTGGATCGACACCGCGGCCGTCTACGGATTCGGACATTCCGAGGAAGTCGTCGCGAAGGCGCTCGACGGGATGGGCGATCGGCCGTACGTCTTCACGAAGTGCGGTCAGGTCGAAGCGGGCGACGGGACCGCGCGCGACGACATCTCGCGCGCGTCGATCGTCGCCGAGTGCGAGGCGAGCCTCCGGCGACTCCGCGTCGAGGCGATCGATCTCTATCAAATCCATTGGCCGACCGACGAGATCGCGGAGATCGACGAGGGGTGGGCCGCGATGGCGGAGTTGCAGAAGGCCGGCAAAGTGCGCCACATCGGCGTTTCGAATTTCAACGTCGAGGAACTCGAACGCGCCGAGAAGATCCATCCCGTCGAGACGTTGCAACCGCCGTATTCGCTCGTGAAGCGCGACGTCGAAGCGGCGATCC
Organism: uncultured Janthinobacterium sp.; assembly: GCA_964658025.1. Taxonomy (GTDB): domain Bacteria; phylum Vulcanimicrobiota; class Vulcanimicrobiia; order Vulcanimicrobiales; family Vulcanimicrobiaceae; genus CAZZXB01. The sequence goes on along the minus strand of CAZZXB010000037.1, from coordinate 1,121 downwards.
TCCCGTACTGCGGCGAGCACGATCTCGGCGTGATCGTCTACGCGCCGATGCAATCGGGTTTGCTCACGGGGAGCATGACGAGAGAACGCGCGCGCGATCTCCCCGACAACGATTGGCGCAAGAACAACGACGAGTTCCGCGAGCCGAAACTCTCCGAGAATCTCGAACTCGTCGAACGGTTGCGCGCCGTCGGCGCGCGACACGGGCGCTCGCCCGGCGAGACCGCGATCGCCTGGACGCTCCACAATCCCTACGTGACCGCGGCGATCGTCGGCGGTCGCTCGGCGAAACAGGTCGAAGGGACGCTCGGCGCGGCGTCGTTCCGACTCGACGACGCGGACGTGGCGGAGATCGAAGGCCGCTGATCGCCTCGCGTCAGCGCGGCGCGGGCGTTTCGGCGGCGACGAACGTGCCGTCGTCGCCGCGTCGATAGACGGTCGTTCGGAAGCCGCTCCAAAACGACCAGTCGTGAACGGCGAAACCCGCGCGCTCGGAGCGGAGACGCGCGACGCGCGCGGTTTCGAAGATCTCCGGAACGCGCTGGGGCGACGTGCTCGGCGCGCTCGTCGCGAGCGCGTGCTTCCAGGTCGACGTGCGGACGCAATGCACGTGTCCGCAGATCACGCGCCCGATCTGCGGCGAGCGTTCGACGAGTTTGCGTAAGCGGCGCGCGCCGCCGAATCCGAACGCGTCGAGAAACCAGAGGCCGGTCCGAAACGGCGGTTGGTGGACCGCGAGTAACGTCGGTCGGGTCGGGCCGCCGGCGAGCATGAGTTCGAGCCACGCGAACGAGAGTTCGTCCATCGCGGCACCCGGGGCCGGGCGCGGTTTCGTCACGTCGAGCGCGATCGTGCGGATCGGAAACGCGTCGATCGTGAAGCGCGAACGCTCGCCCGGGGCCGACGGAACGACCGTGCCGCCGAGGATCTCGCGCAGACGGATCGGATCGTCGTGGTTGCCGGGGATCGCGAAATACGGGGCGTCGAGCGCGCGCATGATCTCGCGAAAATGTTCGTATTGCTCGGCGCGACCGTCGTCGACGAGATCGCCCGTCACGATCGCGTAGTCCGGCTCGAGCGCGTTGGCGGCACGGATCGCGTCCGCGAGATGCGCGCCCGTAT
>CAZZXB010000036.1:976-22818 GCA_964658025.1 uncultured Janthinobacterium sp. | reverse complement strand
CGACCGTCGCGCTTGCGTTGTAGGCGACGCCGCGCGCGTTCGGCGCCGTCGCGACCGTCGACTCGCGGTACGTTCCGGCGAACGAATCCGAATCGAGCAGGTCCGCGTGCGACGTCATGCTATCCCACTTCTTGCCGACCGCGGTCCCGTCGGTTGCGTTTCCGGAGAGCGACTCGTGCGGATCGCCGAGCGAGGACGCCGTGACGTCGGCGAACGAGGTGCGCGCGGTCGCGGCCGTCGCGGTCGCGCCCGGGAGCGAGAAGCCGCCGCCGAGACCCGCGAGCAGCTTCTCGATCGTTCCGAGCAGGCCCGCGATGATGCTCCCGAACGATCCCAAGCCCGCGCCGTCGCCGCCGGAATCCGCGCCCGACGTCGCGCTCGGAGCGACCGGCGCGGGCGAAGCGGCGAGCGACGCGAGCGAGTCGCCGCCCCGGGCCCGAGCGACCCCCGGGCCGGCGGATGCCGGAGCGTCGGCGAACGAGAGCGACGAGAGATCGGATGCGCTCGCGACGCCGAGCGGCGAAAGCGGCGGATAGGAAACGATCGAAGCCATACGGATCCTCCGAGGCGATGCGGTGCGTACCGTCTCCATCGCGACGGTCGGCGCCGACGGCTACGCCCGAGGACGCTTACGGATCCATCGCGATCGTGTCCGAGGTGTCGGCGCGCTTGACGGGATCGGCATCGCGCGGCCCGGTGAGGTCGTCTTGCATCGCGTCGTCGCCCGCCGCTTTGTTTTCGTGGGCGTCGTCCGCGCTCGGAGTCGGATCGGGTCGTTTTTCGTCGGTCATCTGCGCTTCGTTCCCAAACGACGCACCGAACGACGGCGCGGGATCGAACGAAGCAGGTGCCGCGCGTCGGCGTCGGATAGGAACCGCGTCATGAAGGACCCGAGTGAAAAACCGCCCGCCCGTCGCGCCCCGCTCGTCCCCGTGGCGATCTTGCTCGGACTGCTCGTGATCGGCGCGCTCGTGTACGGTTCGATCGCCGGACGACAGACGAACTCGGCCGAGCCCAACGGCGGACCCGTCGCGAGCCCGATAGCCACGACGACGCCGTAGCGCGTCGCGTTACGTCGTGCGATACGCGGGCATAAACGACGGGTTCACTTCCGGAGTCTCCCGTGTACGATACGCTCATCCAGATCGAACGCGTCGGCGATGCGAGCGTCGCGACCGTCGGAAACGACCTCGATCTCGCGTCGACGCCCGTCGTCGAACGCTACATCCGCGAAGCCGTCGCCGATAGCGACGCGCTCGTTATCTCGCTCGCGTCGTGTCGTTTCGTCGACAGCACCGGGATCGGCGCGCTCGTGCGCTTCGCGCGACGCTTCGGTTCGAAGTTCGCCGTGGTCGTGCCGCAACCGTCGCACATCCGGCGCGTTTTCGACGTTACCGGGCTCGGCGATCACATGCACCTCGTGGCGACCGTGAGCGAAGCCGTCATCCTCGTCTCGAAGAAAGCGTTGATCGCATGAGCGAACGTCCAGCACGCCCCGAAGCCGACCAAGACGATCCGGGCGAACTCCACACGCAAGCCGACGATGCCCGGCCGCTCTCGCACGAGGAAGCGAAGGTTGCGGGGATCGTTCCGGGGATGATCGTGTACGGCGACGACTCGATCAATCCGAACGCGGACGATCGTGCCGATCAGAACAATCCCGCCGAAGACGAACACTTCTAACCGGACGCCTGGTCCTCGCCGAGGATCAGGCGACGCAGCGTCGGGTAGACGCGATCGACGCGTTCCGCGGCGTTCGTCGGATCGATGATGTCGTGGTTGCTCGGAAGCGACGTCAGGATCTCGAGCGATGCGAGATCGTCGTCCGTCGCGCGCCACGTCCGCGCGAGATCGATCGCGATGGAATTGTCGCACGCCGGTTCGCGCGCGTTGAGGAGAAAACGGACCGTCGCGTTCGGTCGCTCGTTCGCGCGCGAGCGCCGCACGACGTCGTCGCCGACGTGCAGGTTTTCGGCGAGGAGACGCGTCGGAAACTTCGGATATCCGTACGCGGGGATCTGTCCCGCGCCGCCCGCGGGATCCCACGGGACGAACAGATTCGGCATGACGGAGAGCACGTTCGCGAGCGCGCGACTCCCGACGATCCCGAGTCCTCTCACGCCGAAGAACGGCACGATCGCGACGGTCCGCACGACGTCCGCGCGTTCGAGCGCGAGCCACGCGGCGATGGCTCCGCCGATCGAGAGTCCGGCGACGACGACGCGCGTCGCGAGCCCGCACGCGACGTCGATCGCGTCCGAGGCGCAGCCCAGTAACGCATCGGCGCTCACCTTCGCGGCGGCGTGCGTCTCGCGATCGACGTATCCGTGTCCGGGAAAGCGCGGGACGACCACCGCGATCCCCGACGCCGCGAGTTCCGCGGCGAAGGGCGCCCACTGCGGCGGCGCGTTGGTCAAGCCGTGAAGTAACACGACGCCGAGTTCGGCGCGGTGGCGCGGTGCGTGGAGCGCGGCGCGCGACGCGGGCGAGACGCCGGGCGGATCGGCTGCGAGGATCTCGGCGAAACGCGCTCGTGCGTCCGCGACGTCCTCCGTCGGACGCGGCCGGACGCTACGGATCGACAAGGCCCAGCAATTCGGGGTAGACGCGCGCGACGATCGCGGGCGAGCGCAACGGCTCGATGATGTCGTGCGAGAGCGGGAGCCCGCGCAGGCGGTGGACGAGCGCGCCCGGGACGCGCGACTCCCAGCGGCGCGCGAGGCGGAGCGCCGCGGCGTTACTCACGGCGGATTCGCGCGCGTTGAGCACGATGCGGGCGTCGCCCGTGAGACGCGGCGCCGCGAGCGCCTCCGCGAGCAGGGCTTCGGCGAGCGACGCCGCGTGGCCGACGGCATGGGTCGCGAAGCGCGGATAGCCGTGGTCGGGTCCGAGTCGTTCGCGCACGCGCGGATCCCACCAATGAAAGCGGTTGGGCGAACGCAGGAGCCCGCGCGCGACGGAGGCCCAGAGTTCGGGCGGCAGCCACGCGACGCCGAGGAACGGTGCGATCGACACGCTGCGCGCGATCTCGTATCGCTGCGCGATCCAGGCGCTGAGCAGGCCGCCGACGGAGAATCCCACGACCGTGACGCGTTCGCCGAGTTCGCGACCCGCCGCGACCGCGTCGTCCGCGAACGCGCGGAGCTCGGGCGCCGTCAGATCGGCGAGGGCGGGCGACATGCGGTCGGCGTATCCGTGATGCGGGAGTCGCGGGATCAGCACGTTCGCACCGCGGTCGAACAGGAGCGCGCCGAACGCGCCGAACTGACGCGGCGACGCCGTGAGTCCGTGGAGCAGGACGAACGCGCGCTCGGTGCGCGCGCCGTGACGCAGGAGGATCGTATCGTGGGAGATCGTCGTCGGCATCGTGCGGTGCGCAATGCGTTCGCCGTCGCGGTGGGATTGCTTGGCGCGCGCGTCTTCTGGCGGATGCTCGCGACCTCCGCGAGCGACGGCGTGCGCGTGGTCGACGAGGCCCGGCCCGGCGGCGCGCGCGTCGGCGTCGTCGTCCCCGTCCTCGACGAAGCCGCGCGCCTGGAACCGTGTCTCGCCGGACTCTGCGCGCAACCCGCGACGCTCGCCGAGATCGTCGTCGTCGACGGCGGCTCGCGCGACGGCACGCGGGAACTCGTGCGCGCGTTCGCGGCGCGGGATCCGCGCGTCCGTCTCGTCGACGCCGCACCCGTCCCCGCCGACTGGAACGGCAAAGCGTGGAATCTGGCGTGCGGGCTCGCGGCGTCGGATCCCGAGCTTCCGTGGATCGCGTGCGTCGATGCCGACGTCCGACCGCAACCGTACCTCGCGACCTCGCTCGTCGCGCACGCGGAGGAGTCGTACCTCGACGCGTTCAGCGCGGCGCCGCTCCTCGAGCTCTCCGGGCCGCTGGAAGCCGCGCTCCATCCGTCGTTTCTCGCGACGCTCGTCTACCGGCTCGGCATTCCGGGACACGTCGCGCACGACGCGCGCTCCGTGCAGGCCAACGGCCAGTGTTTCGTGGCGCGTCGCGGCGCGCTCGTCGCGACGCGCGCGTTCGCCGCGGCCCGCGCGTCGCGTTGCGACGACGCGACGATCGCCCGGCGGCTCTTCGCGGCGGGATACCGCGTCGGCTTCTTCGAGGGCGGACGCCTCTCGCGCGTCGCGATGTACGCGAGCGGCGTCGAGTGCTGGCGGAATTGGCCGCGCTCGCTCGCGCTGCGCGATGCGTCGACGCCCCTTGCGGAGTCGGCGCTCGCGTGTGCCGAAGTCGCGTTCGTGCAGGCGTTGCCGCTCGCGTTCGTCGTCGTGACGCTCGCGACGCGTGCGACGCGCGACGACGCGCTGTTCTCGCTCTGCGCGATCTTCGCCGTCGCGCGGCTCGTCGTGCTCGGTGCGACGCGGCGCGCCTACGCGCCCGTCGCGTGGACGTACTGGCTCTCGCCGCTCTTGGACGTTCCCGCACTCGTCCGGATCGTCGTCGCGACGCTCGATCGCGCGCCGACGTGGCGGGGTCGGGCGCTCGTTCCCGAAACCGCTCGGGCATGAAGGTTCTGTCCCGTCTGGCCGTCGGGCTCGTCGCCGCCCACATCCTCGCCCTGGGCCTCGGACTGTTCGGCCTGCTCTCCGCGGTGCCCAACGTCGCGCAGTTCGCCGGCAATCCGTGGGCGCTCGCCTTCTATTCGTGGGCGATCCAGAACACGGGGACCGTCGATATCCTCACCGCGGCGGCCGCGATGCTCGCCTACGGCTTCGCGGCACTGGGACCGCGGCGGACGTCGCTCTTCTTCGTCGCCGCGGTCGTCATCTCGGCGACGGCGGAACTGACCGGGACGAAAACCGGCTGGCCCTTCGGCGGCTACGCGTACACGGGATTTCTCGGCTTCCGACTCGCCGATCGCGTGCCGTATACGGTCCCGCTCTCTTGGTTCTACATGGGTTTCGCGTCGTTCGTGCTCGCGAGCCGGATCGTCGCGACCGCGTCGCCGAGACGACGGACGCTCTTGAGTATCGCACTCGGCGCGTGGTTACTCACCGCGTGGGACCTCGTGCTCGATCCGGCGATGGCGAGCGATCGCATGACGGTCATGCACTTCTGGGTCTGGAAAGAACACGGCGCGTACTTCGGCATGCCGCTGCGCAATCTCGCCGGGTGGTTCGGAACGGGTCTGTGCTTCATCGCGGTCGGCCGCGCGCTTTGGGGTTCGAACGAGGTTCCGGCGCGCGCGAGCGTCGCCGTCCCCTTCGCGGTCTACGCGGCGAACGTCGTGTGGGCGATGTCGCTCAGCGTCTCCGTCGGTCTCTGGCAGACGGCCGTCGCGGCGATCGCGCTCAGTCTCGTCCCCGCCGCGACCGCCGTCTTTCCGAAATGGCGACGGCGGCCCCTCGCCGCGTGAGCGCGATCGGGCGCATCGCCGTCGGCGCGATCGCACGCCATTTCGCGCGCGACGTACGGATGCGCGTCGTCGGCGTCGAGCACGTCCCGCTCGAGGGTCCGGCGATCGTCGCGGCGCGACACTATCACCACCTCTACGACGGCGTCGCCCTCGTTCGCGCGTTACCGCGGACGCCGCACATCTTCGTCGCGCTCGACTGGACGCGAACGCCGATCGAGCGCGCGTTCATGGAGACGCTCTGTCGCCTCGCCGAATGGCCCGTCGCGTTGCGCGCCGATAGTTTCGACGGCCGACGTAGCGCGTTCTCCGCGCGCGACGTCGTACGCTACACGCGCGGCGCGCTCGATTTCGCGGCGCGCCTGCTCGCGCGCGGCGAGACGCTCGTCGTGTTTCCGCAGGGATATCCGACGATCGATCCCGCGCCGTCGCGACCCTCGACGACGACGTTCCTTCCCTTCCGTCCGGGCGTCGTCGCGATCGCGCGACGGGCGCAACGCCTGCTCGGACGGACGATTCCGGTCGTGCCGGCCGGATTCGCCTACGAACCGCCCGATCGCCGTCCGCAGGTGACGCTCCGTTTCGGCGAGCCGCTCGCGCTCGGCGCCTCCGGGACGCGCGACGCGAATCTCGCGGAACTCGAGCGGCGCGTCCGGGAACTCTCGCGCTGATGGCGATCCCCGAACGGATCGCGTCGCCCTCGCTCGCCGACTACCTCGGCGTGATGTCGCGTGCGATCTTCCAAGCCGGTCTGTCGTGGAAGCTCATCGAGACGAAGTGGGATGCGTATCTGCGCCTCTTCGCGGGATTCGAACCCGAAGCCGTCGCGCGATTCGACGAACGCGACGTCGAGCGCATCGTCTCCGACGGCGGCGTCGTCCGCACGCACAAGAAGATCGTCGCGACGATCGAGAACGCCCGCACGATGCTCGCGCTCGCACGCGAGCACGGCACGTTCGCCGCATATCTCGCGAGCTTTCCGTCCTACGCCGCGCGCGAGATGGATCTCCGCGCGCGTTTTCGTTTTCTCGGTCCGCTCTCGGTCTATTATTTTTGCTTCCGCGTCGGGCTCCCGGTTCCGCGATTCGAGGTGTGGGAGCGGTCGATTCCGGGCGACCATCCGCGCATGCGCGAGATGATCGCGCTCGCGCGGACTCGAAACGAATACGAGGAGGAATCGTCATGAGCGCAACGATGGAAACGTCCGTCGCGGAAACGTGGTCGCCCGAAGAGCGGGCCGTACGCGTCGATCTCGCCGCCGCATATCGCCTCGTCGCGCACTACGGCTGGGACGATCTCATCTTCACGCACCTCTCCGCGGCCGTGCCCGGACCCGGTCCCGAAAAGCACTTTCTCATCAATCCCTTCGGGCTGATGTTCGACGAGATCACGGCGTCGAGTCTCGTCAAGGTCGATCTCGACGGACGGATCGTCGAACCGTCGGCCTATGCGATCAATCCCGCGGGCTTCACGATCCACAGCGCCGTCCACGCGGCCCGCCCGGACGCGCACTGCGTCCTCCACCTCCACACGATCGGCGGCGTCGCGGTATCCGCGCAAGCGGGCGGTCTCTTACCGCTGAACCAAACGGCGATGATCGCCGCGAGCGATCTCGCCTATCACGAATACGAGGGCGTCGCGCTCGACCTCGCCGAGCGGCCGCGCCTGGTCGCCGATCTCGGAACGAAGTCCGCGATGTTGCTCTGGAATCACGGGACGCTCGCGCTCGGCGCGTCGGTCGCCGAGGCGTTCCTGACGATGTACTTCCTCGAACGCGCCTGCGCGATGCAGGTCGCCACGCTCGCCGGCGGGGGCGCGCTCCACGACGCACGCCCGGGCGTGGTCGAGCTCGTCGCGAAGCAGTCGGGATTCGGAAAGGCCGCGGTCGCGAAAGCCGCCTGGGCGCCGCTCTTGCGCCGGCTCGACCGAATCGATCCGTCCTTTCGCGATTAGTCGGCGCGCGCGCGGCGGCGCCTCGCTCGGAGGGCACGGGCTCGATCTCCGTGCTCCAAAGCGACGATTCGCGCACCGTGCGCGCGAGAAAGTGGATACAATAGCCAGGTGGATCATCTCTCGGCGGCCCGGGCCCAAATGGGAACGTCGCTCGCGTTTCATTACATCTTCGCGGCGCTCGGCGTCGGCCTGCCGGTCTTGCTCTTCGCGGTCGAGGGCTTGTGGTTACGCACGAAAGACGTGCGCTATTATCGCTTAGCGCGGACGTGGTCGCGCGCGATGCTCTTGCTCTTCGCGATCGGCGCGGTCTCCGGAACGACGCTGTCGTTCGAACTCGGACTGTTGTGGCCCGAGTTCATGCGCCATGCGGGTGCGGTGATCGGGGTGCCGTTCTCCGCCGAAGGATTCGCGTTCTTCATCGAAGCCGTGTTCGTCGGTATCTATCTCTACGGCTGGGAGCGGCTCTCGCCGCGCGCGCACTGGCTCTGCTCGATTCCGATCGTCGTCTCGGGTGCGCTCTCGGCCGCGTTCGTCACGGCCGTCAACGCGTGGATGAACACGCCCGCGGGCTTTCGCAACGTCGGCGGTCGCGCGGTCGACATCCATCCGTGGGCCGCGCTCTTCAATCCCGCGATGCCGACCGAAGTGATCCACACGACGCTCTCCGCGTACGTCTTCTCCGGGTTCGCCGTGGCGACGATCTACGCGCTCACGCTCCTGCGAAAACCGTCCGATCCGAGCGCGCTCGCGGCGCTGCGCGTCGCGATGCTCGTCGGGAGCGTCGCGATCCCGTTACAGCTCGTCGTCGGCGACGTCGCGGCGCGCTTCGTCGCGCACGAAGAACCGATCAAGCTCGCCGCGATGGAAGGGCAGTTCCGCAGCGAGAACGGCGCGGCGTTGCAGATCGGCGGGATCCCCGACGAATCGACGGATCAGACGCGTTATGCGATCCGCATCCCCTACGTGCTGAGCATCCTCGCGTTCGAGAATCCGCACGCGCTCATCCGCGGTCTCGACGCGTTTCCCAAAGGCGATCGGCCGGTCGTCGCGCCCGTGCATCTCACGTTCGACACGATGGTCGGCACGGGTTCGGCGCTCTTGGGGATCGCCGCCTGGTGGGCGTTCGCGACGAAGCTCGGAAAGCGCGCGCCGACCGTCTGGCTCTCGCGCGCGATCGTGACGTCGGGTCCGCTCGCGTTTCTCGCGATGGAATGCGGCTGGATGGTGACCGAACTCGGACGTCAGCCGTGGATCGCGCGCGGATTCTTGCGCACGCGCGATGCGGTGACGACCGCGCCCGCGCTCGATCTCGCCTTCTACGGATTCACGCTCTTGTATCTCTTCCTCGCGACGACGCTCGCGTGGTTGCTCCTGCGACTGCGGACCGACGAAACGCTCGAGCCGCCGAGTCCCACGCCGACGATCCGCGCCGTGCCGCAACCGCGATGACGCGCCCGTGAGTGCGGAACTCGCGGTCGCGGGCGTCGCGCTGCTCGCGATCTTTCTGTACGCGCTCTTCGGCGGCGCCGATTTCGGCGGCGGCGTGTGGGACGTGCTCGCGAGCGGTCCGCGTCGCGCGGAGCAACGCGATGCGATCGGCCACGCGCTCGGTCCCGTGTGGGAGACCAACCACGTGTGGCTGATCTTCCTCATCGTCATCTGCTTCACGTGTTTCCCGCCCGCGTTCGCGGCCTTATCGGTCGGACTCTACGTCCCGCTGACGTTCGTCCTCGTCGGGATCATCCTGCGCGGCGCGGCATACGCGTTTCGCGCGCAGGCGATTCGCGACGAACGACTCGCGCAGATCTGGGGCCACATCTTCGGCATCGCGAGCATCGTCGCACCGTTTTTTTTCGGCACGGCGATCGGCAGTCTCACCTCCGATAATTTCGTTTGGAACGCGCCGTTCGCGCTCGCCGTCGGCGTGCTCGCCGTCGCGCTCTGCGCGCAGGTCGCCGCGATTTTTTTGTGCTACGAACTCGGCGGCGACCTCCGCCGCGATTTTCGCGCGCGCGCGATCGTCGCGACCTACGTGCTCGCGGCGTGCGGCGCGGCGGCGCTCGCGGTCGCGTACGTCTGGGCGCCGCACGCCTTCGGCGATCTCGTGCAAGCGCGCTCGCGCGTGGGGATCGGCATCGCGATGGCGCTCGGCTTCGTCGTCTTGGGCAGCCTGTACGCACGGAAGTACGCGTTCGCGCGAATCGCCGTCGCCGCCGAAGTGTTGGCCGTTCTCGCCGGATGGTACGCCGCGCAGGCGCCGTACGTCGTACCGCACGTGCTGACGTTTCGCGACGCGGCGGCACCGCCGGAGACGTTACGCGCCTTCCTCTGGCTCACCGCCGTCGGCAGCGCGCTCCTGATCCCCTCACTTGCTTTACTCTTTCGCCTCTTTAAAAGCGAGGCCGGACTTCCGACACCGCGGCACTAGTGAGGCCTTCGCGAAAGCTTTTTTCGGTTCGATGCGATGAAGCGCACGACGACGGGTATAGGCGAGCCGTGGATGAAGCCCGATGGATCGTTGATTCCAACGATTTGAGGACGATGCAACGCGCTCGTACGGAGGCGCTCGACCTCCTCCAACGCGATGGTCGGAGCGAATCGGATTTCGACGCCTGCGCGCTGACGCTCTCGGAGTTGCTCAGTAACGCGATCCGTCACGGGCCGGGCGGACACATCGTGTTGACGATCGTGTGGCTCGAGGAGCGGCCGACGGTCACCGTTCGCGACGGCGGCTCCGGATTTCCGCTACGCATCTCGCTCCCCGACCGCACGTCGGAAGGCGGCCGGGGGCTTTTTTTGATCGCGCAACTCGCCGGGATCCCGCGCGTCACGGTCGACGACGCCGGGTGCGCGGTCTCCGTCGAGCTTCCCGTATTTCGGGGAGGTCGCGCGCGCGCGATCTAGCGGCGATTATTCGCGGGCGTCGTCGCGACGCCGGGATTATTCGCGACGCACGCGCGGCCGATTACAGCGCGGCTTTGAACGCCACGATTTCGTCGGCTTCGCGATGGTTCGTCCAGAAGAATTCGCCGTCGTACGCGAGCCCGCGCGCGGGAAATCCGATTTCGAGCAGATCGTCGCAGATCGGAGCGCTCGCGCGCGCGTCGATCCGCGTCAACCAATACGAGCCCGCGTCCTCGTCGTCCGTGCAGACGAGGTAGAATCGGCCGCCCACCACGACCTGGCCGCAGATGTCGTGCGCCGCCGAAATCGTCGAGCCGACCGCACCGCGATCGTCGATCGAGAGGATCCGGCGTTTGTAGAACTGACTGACGTAGAGACGGTCGCCGTCGTAGCCGAGTTGCGAACCCGTGTCTTCGGGGACCGCGACGCCGTCGGTCGATTTGAATCCGTGCCCCGGAACGAAGCGGCGAACGATGCGATTGTCGTCGCTCGTCTCGCCGCACAGGACGCGTAACTCGTCGCCGACGACCGTCATGCCCCACGGCGTTCCGGGTGCTTGCGCTTCCTCGCGTACCGTCCACGTCTTCGGCTCGATCGCGTAGATCCGCCGCGTCTCGCGAGAGCCCATCCAGAGCGCCGATCCGTCGAACGCGATCGACTGCGGTTTCGGTGCGGGCGACGGCAGGCGGAGCACTTCCACGATCGTTTCCATGAAGCGACGCTTCGCGCGCCCCGCACGCGCTCCCCGGTTTCGCGGGGCGCGAGCGGGCGCGCTCACGGCGTCGTTTTCGCGGACCTCGCGGGCGCGTCGCACCGTCGCACGGGCAGGCGTCGTCCGCCCGGATCGATCGGAGCCGACACGGTGCCGTCGTCGTAGCGGAGCGCCGCGAGTCGACCGCTCGCCCACGAGACGGGCTTCGTCGTCGCGGCGACGCCGAGCGCGCGCGGAAAATCGGAGCCGACGACGTAGCCGCCCGTGCGGACGTCGACGATCGCGTGATTGCGACCGACGTTGCCCGGATCGAGCGGACCCAGGATGTCGACGAGAATCCAATGCTGGTCGGGCGAAAACTTCGGTCCCGAAGCGCCGAACTGCGCGAACTCGTACCCGGGACATGCGAGCGCCGTCGAGAGAATGCGACCGTTCGCATCGAGGACGGTCATCGAATCGTTCGTCAACGTCACGACGAGATCGGGCGGGAGCAAGCGTTCGGCCGCGGGCGCCGACGTCGCAGCGACCGTCGTGACGCATGCGAAGAGGACGAGCGCGCGAAACACTGTTGCCCGTTTCGCCGCGATGCGACGCTTCTCATCGAACGGCGGAAGCGGAAATCCGGTCGACGATGCGATATTTCGTCCCATGACGGTTACGACACGAACGTACGGCGGACTCTCCGCGGGCGAACGGCGCGCCGCCCGGCGCGAACGCTTGCTCGATGCCGCATTGCGAACCTTCGGAACGCGCGGATACGTCGCGACGACGATCGAGCAGATCTGCTCGGTCGCGAACGTGACGGCCCGACATTTCTACGAGGAATTCGAGAGTCGCGAAGCCTTGCTCACCGCGATTTTCGACGAGATCGTCTCCGACGTCATGGACCAGATGCGCGACGCGATCTTCGCGCCCGGGAAAGCTCCGCGGGCCATCGTCGCCGACGGCGTCGCGGCCTATTTCGAAAGCGTGACCGCCGATCCGCGCCGCGCGCGGATCATGGTCCTCGAGGTCATCGGCGTCAGTCCCAAACTCGAAGCGCACCGTCGCCGCGCGCTCGCGCAATTCGTCCGCGAGGTCGTCACGTCGGCGCAACGACTCCTCGGCAGCCGCACGCCGCCGACGATCGATCTCGATCTCCTCGGCACGGCCCTCGTCGGCGCGGGTCAGGAGCTCACTACGGAGTGGGTGCTGGCGGAGGAACGACCGAGCGTCGCCGTGCTCATCGAATTGCTCTCGAAGCTCTGGATGCGGTCGCTCGAACTCGAACGGAATCCCGTCGAAACACCGGAGGCGCAGGCCTTCCTCGGACGATGACGCAATTCGACACGGCTGCTTATCGGATTTTCGTCCCGACGCATCGCTGGAGGATCGAGCCATGATCGCCTTCCCGAAACGACCACTCGCCCGCGCGGCGCAGCGATGAGAACCATCCGCGGCGCCGTCGCCGTCGTCACCGGCGCGGGATCGGGCATCGGCCGCGCCCTCGCGCGCGAGCTCGCCGGACGCGGCAGCGACCTCGCGCTCGCCGACGTCGACGAAGCGGGTCTCGCCGAGACCGCCGCTTCGATCGGCGGCGCCGTTCGCGTCACGACGCGCAAGGTCGACGTCGCGAGCCTCGCCGACATGACCGCCTTTCGCGATGCGGTCGCGGCCGACTACGGGCGCGCGTCGATCGTCGTCAATAACGCCGGCGTCGCGCTCTACGGCCGCATCGAGGAGGTCTCGCTCGCCGATCTCGAGTGGATCATGAACATCAACTTTTGGGGATCGGTCTACGGAAGCACGCTCTTCCTCCCGATGCTCCGCGCCGAACCCGAGGCGAATCTCGTCAACGTCTCGAGCATCTTCGGAGCGATCGCGCCGCCGTTACAGACGGGGTATTGCGCGGCGAAATTCGCGATCCGCGGCTTCTCCGAGTCGCTGCGGCACGAGCTCGGTAACTCGAGCGTGCGATTGACCGTCGTGCAACCCGGCGGCATCAAGACGAACATCGCGGCCACGTCGCGCACGGGCGAATTCGCCGATCCCGAAAAACACGCGCGCGATCGCAAGGCGTTCGAGAAGTCGCTCGTCACGTCGCCCGCCGTCGCGGCATCGAAAATCGCCCGGGCGATCCTCGCCGACCGTTCGCGACTCTTGATCGGAAACGACGCGACGATCGTCGACCTCGTCCAACGCTTCTTCCCCGCGCAGTACATGAAGGTGCTCCGACCGATCCTCGATCCCAAGCGCACGTTCGTGCCGCGCGCCGGGCGGACGCCCGAGAAGATCCCGGCGGCGCGCTGATGGCGAGTTGGCAATCGCGCGTCCTACGCGCCGGCCTCCGCCTCATGATGAAGCGCGAACTCCAGAGCCTCGCGCGGCGGGGCGGGGGGAGCATCGAAGACGTCCGCGCGGTATTCGAGCGCAACGCGAAGGCCAACCTCGTCGTTCCTCCGGGCGTCCGCATCGTCCCCGTCGACACGCCGACCGTCCGCGGCGAATGGGTGATCGCGGGCGACGACGAGCCGACGGATCGCGCGCTCCTGTACGTTCACGGCGGCGGGTTCGTGGCGTGTTCGCCGCTGACGCATCGCCGACTCACGGTCGCGCTCGCGCGTCGCACGGGCGTTCCCGTCTTCGCCGTCGCCTATCGACGCGCGCCCGAACATCGATTTCCGGCCGCGCTCGACGACGTGCTCGCGGCCTACGACGCGATGTGCGCGAAGCTCCCGGCGCGCGGGATCGCGATCGCGGGCGACTCGGCCGGCGGCGGTCTCGCCCTGTCGGCGGGGCTCGCGATCCGCGATCGCACGCCGCACGAACCGGCCGCGCTCGCCGCGATCCTCGCGCTCTCGCCGCTTACCGATCTCCTCGGCACCGGCACGTCGATCGCCGAGAACGCGCGTTCGGAAGACATGCTCTCGAACACGATCGCCGAGCACGCGTTACGGTACGTCGATGCCGCGCGGCGCAACGATCCGCTCGCGTCGCCGCTCTACGGGTCGTTCGAGAATTTTCCGCCGACGATGCTCTTCGCGAGTCGATCCGAGATCTTGCGCGACGACGCGGTGCGCGTCGCCGATCGCGCGCGCGCGGCGGGCGTCCCCGTCGAGCTGATCTTGGAGTCGGACATGCCGCACGTGTGGCCGTTATTCTACGGACCGCTCCCCGAAGCCAAGCGCGCGGTCGCGACGGCGACGGAGTTCCTACAACGCGCGTGGGATCGCACGCGGTCCGACGCACCCGCGAGCGCTCGCGCGTAGTCTCGCGCGACGCGGCGTCGCGCGGCGTCAGCGCCCCGAGAGCTTCGCGACGACGAGCCGCGTGAGCGCGGTCGGCGCGAATTTTTCCGCGAGCATCGAGAGATGCGTCTGCGCGCCGACCGGACGATGCGCGCGGCGCGAACGCGCCATGTCGCGCGTCGCGAGCTTCCAGATCGACGTCGCGACGTCGGTCGCCGTCAGGCGGATGCCGAGCGAATCCATCGTGGCCGTCCGTTCGGTATCGCGGACGAGCGCGGTATCGACGAACAGGGGCCACACCGACGCGACCGAGATCCCGTCGCGTCGCCATTCGATCTGCAGGGCTTCGGTCAGGCCCCGGACGGCGAACTTCGTCGCCGAGTAGAGTGCGACGTCGGGCTGGCCGTACAGGGCCGACGCCGACGCGAGGTTCACGACGCGCGAGCCCGGCGTTCGCCGCAGGTACGCGTATGCGGCGTGCGCGCCGA
Source organism: uncultured Janthinobacterium sp. (assembly GCA_964658025.1). Lineage (GTDB taxonomy): Bacteria > Vulcanimicrobiota > Vulcanimicrobiia > Vulcanimicrobiales > Vulcanimicrobiaceae > CAZZXB01. Next base: position 8,168 of record CAZZXB010000036.1, on the reverse strand, counting down.
ACGCGACGCCCTTCACGTTGACGTCGATCGTCCGCGCGTGTGCCGCGGGCGAGACGTCGGCGAACGCTCCGGCGTGCATGACGCCCGCGTTGTTGACGAACACGTCGAGCCGATCGCCGCTCGTCGAAACGAAATCGGCGAGCGCGTTCCGCCACGATTCGTACTCCGTGACGTCGAGATATCCGGCGCGCGCGTCGTGCCCGATCTCGCGTGCCGCGAGCTCCGCCGCCGTCGCGTCGAGATCGTAGATGCCGACGCGGTAACCGCCCCGAGCGAAACGCTCGGCCGTCGCGCGACCGATACCGTTCGCCGCCCCGCTGATGAAGATCGTCCGTCGTTCCGCCACGTCACCCTCCGCTCGGTCGACCTTCGTATCCGCGTCGCCGCGTTCATGGTCGCGGTCGCGAAAACGCACGCGCCGTAACTCGGACCCGCCGCTCTCACCGGAAGCCTCGTCGCGCTCGGTCGCGAAGCGGCGGCTTCGCCCCCATCGCGTTTCGTTTCGACGAAACGTTCGCGCGCGATGGGGGAACCGCGAATTTTCGATGCGTGCGATGCGGCGCGCGACGTCGGGAGCTCAGATCGAGACGCCGTGATCCTTCGCGTACTCGCGGAGTTCGGGGCTGACGGTCTCGCCCGCGGCGATGTGCCAGCCGGGGAGCGGGACCGCGAGCGGGAGATCGTGACCCGACGTGCCGGAGAACGGATCGTCGTTGGGATCGAACCGGACCGGCCACGGCACGTTCTGTCGCTGCATCGTGCCGTCGGAGAAGCGGACGTTGCACGCGACGTAATAGTAATCGTACCCGTCGCTATCCCACGATTTGATCGGATCGCAGAGACCGTGATGGTTGCGCGTGTCGCCGAGCGAGAAGGCATCCGTCGCGGGACCGTACTCCTTCATCGGCGCGGGCGTCGACGGCCGCACCTTCGTCGGGTCGATCGCGTCGCGGTCCGCGCGGATGTTCTCGGCGAGGTCGTTCGTGATCGCGTCGATCTTCGCTTGCGAGAGCGTCGCCTTCGTCGCGCCGGTCGCCGTCGAAGGAACGGCCGCGCGATGCGGCACGAAGGCGACGCGCGGCGCCTGCGGTGCCGGGAGCGGGCGGGGCGGATGGCGGACCGGAACGACGGCGCGGCGCGAGATCGGTCGGACCGCGACGGTTTTCGGGACGGGCGGCGGCGCGCTCGTCGCGACGGGAACGGGCGCGCGGGGCGCGGCGACGGGAGCCGGATGCACGATCGGACGTCGCGCGGGCGAGACGACGCTCGCCGCCGCGACGGCGGTCGACCGCGACGTACGGTGCGTGATCGTCACGATCTCGGTCGGCGCGGAGCGCTCCGTCGCTTTAGACGGCGGAAGCAATTTCACGAACAAGGTGAAGAGCGCGAGCACGATCAGGTGAACGACGAGCGCTCCCGCGTACGCAAACCGGCGACGTCGCTGCGCGCGCGTGTCGGGCGGGAGGGCGATGAGTGCGGACGGACGATCGGAGAACGAGAGCATGCTGTGTATCTCTAAGTTTGACCGTCCCGCCTGGGGTTACTCTGGGCCGCGGGCGGAACGAGGCGCCGACGGGGCGCCGCGCTCGTCGACAATGCGATCCCCCGCCGTCAGGCCGTCCGCAACGTCCGTTCCGGGACGTCCACGAGGATCGGCTTGCGACCGGCCATGAGGTCGGGAAAAACGCGCGTCGCGAGTCGTCGCGCCTGCGACGTGAGCGGGATCTCGACGAAGCGGTAGAGCTCGAACGATGCATACGTCACGAGTACCGGAACCGTCGCGATGAGGAGCGGCTTCGGGATGTGGACGTGATGGTCGAGCGCGAGCACGATCTTGCCGACGACGACGTAGAGCGGGCCGTGCCAGAGGTACACGGAGTACGAGGCGTCGCCCGCGCGCTGCAACGGCCTCGCGATGATCGTGCCGCGCATCTTCTCCAACCCGATGGCCCCGTAGAGGATCGCCGTCATCGGTACGCCCTCGATCAGGAATCGCACGGAATCGATCGACTGCTCGTTGCCGTGAAGATAGAGCACTTTCGTCGCCTCGGTCGCGACGAGCGCGACGATGCCGAGCACGAGAAAGGTCGCCGGCTTCACGAAGCGTCCCTGCATCGCGAGCGCGCCGATGCCGACGCCGAGCAAGAATTCGACGATGAGATTTCTCGCGAAGAACGCGCTATACGGCGTCGCGAACGCAGCCGGTACGAACTGGATCGCCACGATTCCCACAGCCCAGATCCCGAAGGCGACGAACGCGGCCTTACGCTCGAGCCGAAGCGCGGCGGCGAACGCATAATAGAAGTACATCTCGTAGAGAAGCGTCCACCCGACGAACAGAAGCGGCGTGCTCCCGCTCGGCTGCGGGATCAAGAGCAACGAGAGCCACACGTTCGCCGAGCCGCCCATCCAATGGTGTTTCATCCACGGAGCCACCGCGAACGTTCCGGCGAGAATGAGCGTGACGACCCAATACGGCGGAAAGATTCGGACGATGCGGCGCAACAAGAATCGTCGCGAACTATCCGGCGCGCCGAAATCGTTCCAATGCACGCTCGCCATGATGAATCCGCTGATGACGAAGAACAGATCGACGCCGCACGCCCCGATCGGCGCCCACATTTTCAGCAGTCCGTTGTATGCCGCCACGTCCGTGAAATCGTGCGTGTGGGCGAACACGACCAGGAGTGCCGCGATGCCACGCAGGCCCTGAACGTTCTTCCAAACCATGCGACGCTCCATCCGAGAGAGGTAGGGTACGTCCGCCGGCGGATCGTCGTGGGGACCGCGGGCGACCGTTTCGTCGTCGGATATCATCCGTGTAAAGAAAGCCTTACACCTGGCAACTACGCACTATCGCGAGGGGTCCCTCCCTCCGTCGGACGTACCGACCGAACCGTTTTTTGACGACAAAAAGAGGCCCGCCGTTCGGCGGGCCTCTTCGGTCCGGTCGGATTCCGAAGGAGCTAGAGATCCTCCGGATTGATCCCCTTGGGACGATATTGGGTCGTCTTGGGCGGGGCGACGACGGCCACGTCACCCTCGTACTCTCCCTCGTAGTGGACGGTCTGTTCGAGCGGAGGACGCCGGTCCTGGAAGCCGCTGACGAGCTTCGAACCGCCGTATCCCGCCGCGCCCTCTTCGGCATCGAAGTCGATATCGAGGAACGCGCTCTTCGGACGACCGTCCTCGTCGAGATCCTGACCTTCCGGCTCGATCGTGATGTTGCGATAGCGCGACATTCCGGTTCCGGCCGGGATCAGTTTCCCGATGATGACGTTTTCCTTGAGCCCGAGCAGCGGATCGTGCTTGCCCTTGATCGCGGCGTCCGTGAGGACGCGGGTCGTCTCTTGGAAGCTCGCCGCCGAGAGGAACGACTCGGTCGCGAGCGAGGCCTTCGTGACGCCGAGCAGGACGGGTTTGCCCTCGGCGACTTTCGATCCCTCGGCACTCATCTTCTCGTTCTCTTCCGCGAAGATCGACGACTCGATGAGTTGACCCGGAAGCATCCGCGTGTCGCCGCCGTCGACGATCTTGATCTTCCGGAGCATCGACCGGACGATCGTCTCGATGTGCTTGTCGTTGATGTCGACGCCTTGCGAACGATAGACCTTCTGGACTTCTTGCACGAGGTACTGATGGAGCGCGTTCTCACCGCGCAACTCGAGGATTTCGTGCGGGTCGAGCGAGCCTTCGTTGAGCTGATCGCCGAGCGTGATCCGTCCGCCCTCTTGGACGAACGACCGCGTGTTGTACGGAATGTCGAAGTCGTGCGGTTCGCCCGCGTCGTCGGTGATGACGATGACGCGCTTGCCCTTCTCTTCCGTGATGTGCGCGGAACCCGAAACCGTCGCGAGGACGGCCTTGCCCTTGGGCTTGCGCGCTTCGAAGATCTCTTCGACACGCGGAAGACCCGTGATGATGTCCTCGGTCGCGACGCCGCCCGTGTGGAACGTGCGCAGCGTGAGTTGGGTCCCCGGTTCGCCGATCGACTGCGCGGCGATGATGCCGACCGCCTCGCCGATGTCGACGCGTTTGCCCGTCGCGAGATTGCGCCCGTAACACATCGCGCAGACGCCGACGCGCGCCTGACACGTGAGGACGGAGCGGATCTTGACCGTCTTGATCCCGGCGTCGACGATCGCGCGCGCGCGTTCCTCGTTGATCTCCTCGTCGCGCGCGACGAGCTTCGTACGCGGCTTCTCGGGATCTTTGACGTCTTCGGCCGCGCGCCGCCCGATGATGCGGTCGTAGAGCGGTTCGATGATCTCCTTGCCGACGCCGATGTCGTACACCGTGATGCCGCCGGCCGTTCCGCAATCGTCCTCGCGAACGATGACGTCCTGCGCTACGTCGACGAGACGGCGCGTGAGGTACCCCGAGTCCGCCGTGCGGAGCGCGGTGTCGGCGAGACCCTTGCGCGCGCCGTGCGTCGAGATGAAGTACTCGAGGACGGTGAGCCCCTCTTTGAGCGACGCCTTGACCGGGATTTCGAGAATCCGGCCCGACGGATCGCTCATGAGTCCGCGCATCCCGCCGAGCTGTTTGACCTGCGAGATCGAGCCGCGCGCGCCCGAGGTAGCCATCATGAACACGGGATTGAGCGGATTCTGCGCCGCCTGCATCGCGGCCGTCACGTCTTCCGACGCCTTCGACCAGACTTGGATCGTCTTATTGTATTGCTCGTCGTTGGACATGAAGCCCTGATCGACGAACTCGTGGAGTTTGTCGACTTCGTCCTGCGCGTCTTCGAGGATCTTGAACTTCGCGTCGGGGACGACGATGTCGCTGATCGAGACGGTCGTTCCGCTCTGCGTCGCATAGCGGAAACCGAGCACCTTGATCGCGTCGAGAAACGCGGCCGTCTCGGCGTTGCCGTGACGACGGTAGCACTCCGTGATGAGCTTCTTGAGCGCCGCTTTGTCGAGATGATGGTTACGGAACGGCTCGTTCCACGCGTCGGGAAAGGCGCTGTTGAAGATCGCGCGCCCGACGGTCGTGCGGACGAGCTCGCCCTTCCAACGGATGCGCACCCACTGTTGCAGACCGATGACCTTGTGCTCGTAGGCGATGACGGCGGAATCGACGTCGCCGAAACTCGGCAGACGCTCCTCGCCGTCGGCCGACCCCGCGCCGTTCGTGCCGGCCTTGACGCCGAGATCGTACGCGTGCTGGCCGATCGACGAGATGAGCGCGTCCTGCGGGATCTCGCCGCGGGCCGGTCCCTTGTACTCGTCCTTTTGGAACGTGAGGTAGTAGAGCCCGAGCACCATGTCTTGGGTCGGGATCGACACGGGTTGTCCGAACGACGGCTGCAGGATGTTGTTCGAGGAGAGCATGAGGATGCGCGCCTCGGCCTGCGCTCCCGCGGAGAGCGGGAGATGGACGGCCATCTGGTCGCCGTCGAAGTCGGCGTTGTACGGCGTGCAGACGAGCGGGTGGAGGTGGATGGCCTTGCCTTCCACGAGCACGGGCTCGAACGCCTGAATGCCGAGACGGTGGAGCGTCGGCGCGCGGTTGAGCAACACCGGATGCTCGCGGATCACCTCGTCGAGCACGTCCCACACTTCCGGACGGACGCGTTCGACCATCCGCTTCGCGCTCTTGATGTTGTGCGCTTGTTGACGGTCGACGAGCTTCTTCATCACGAACGGCTTGAAGAGTTCGAGCGCCATCTCTTTGGGCAGGCCGCACTGATGGAGCTTGAGATTGGGGCCGACGACGATGACCGAGCGACCCGAATAGTCGACGCGCTTGCCGAGCAGATTCTGACGGAAGCGTCCCTGCTTGCCCTTGAGGATGTCCGAGAGCGATTTGAGCGGACGATTGTTGGGACCCGTGACCGGGCGGCCGCGGCGGCCGTTATCGATGAGCGCGTCGACCGCTTCCTGCAGCATGCGCTTCTCGTTCTTGATGATGATCTCGGGCGCGGAGAGTTCGAGCAACCGCTTGAGACGATTGTTCCGATTGATCACGCGGCGATAGAGATCGTTGAGATCGGACGTCGCGAAACGGCCGCCGTCGAGTTGGACCATCGGACGCAATTCCGGCGCGATGACCGGAACGGCGGAGAGGATCATCCACTCGGGCTTGTTGCCCGACGCGAGGAACGCCTCGACGACTTCGAGGCGCTTGATCGCCTTGACGCGCTTCTGACCCGTCGTCTCCTTGAACTCGCGGCGCAGATCTTCTTGGAGCTTGCGCAGGTTCATGTCGCGGAGCAACTCGCGGATCGCTTCCGCGCCCATGCCGGCCTTGAACGCGTTGCCGAATTTCTCGCGCGATTCGCGATACTTCTGCTCGGTGAGGATCTCGCGCTTCGCGAGCGACGTCGCGTTGCCGGGATCGATGACGATGTACGCCGCGAAGTAGATGACCTTCTCGAGTTGGCGCGGCGACATGTCGAGCAGGATACCGATGCGCGACGGCACGCCCTTGAAATACCAAATGTGCGTCACGGGCGTCGCGAGCTCGATATGGCCCATGCGCTCGCGACGGACCTTCGCGCGCGTGATCTCCACGCCGCAACGATCGCAGATCATGCCCTTGAAGCGGATCCGCTTGTACTTGCCGCAGTGGCACTCCCAGTCTTTGGTCGGTCCGAAGATCTTCTCGCAGAACAGCCCGTCGCGTTCGGGCTTGAGCGTGCGGTAGTTGATCGTCTCCGGCTTTTTGACTTCGCCGAACGACCAAGCACGGATCTGTTCCGGGCTCGCGAGGCCGATGCGCATGGCATCGAAATTGTTGACGTCGAGCAAATTGACGCTGATGGGGGATACCTCTATCTCTGCTGGGGACGGACGTGTGGGGGCGACGCCGCTATGCCGATACCGTTCTCGAGGGGTCTCGTCGCGGATCGGCTGACCGGTCGGAGGCGAGAGATTCCCACGTAATGCCGAAAAAGTGAGGCGCGCCCCCGCCGAGGTGGCGGGTTCGATCCTCACGATGCCCGGCGATGGGGCATAGGGCGTAATTCTAGCGTATTTTTGCGGGATTGTCGAGGTGGCCGTCGTCGCGCCGCCACCTCGCGGGAACGGTCGGCGACGCGGACGTTACGGACTCGTCGGCTCGGTCGGCACCTCGGCGAGTCTGGCGACGAGCTCGGCGCGCGAACGAACCGCCAATCTGCCGTACATCATCGTCAGGTGTTTCTCGACGGTCTTCTCGGCGATCGCGAGCGATGCGCCGATCG
>CAZZXB010000036.1:0-966 GCA_964658025.1 uncultured Janthinobacterium sp. | reverse complement strand
GATCGCCCGGTTCGTTTTTCCGCGCGCGACGAGTGCGGCGATCTGCCGCTCGCGATCGCTCAGGTGCTCGAGCGCCGTACCCGCGGCGAGTCGCCTGCGAGCCGCGTCGTCGCCGAGCCGACGTGCGAGCGCGCCCGCTCCATCGACGTCGCCCGCCAACTCACGAGATCGTAGCGCCAGAAGTCGCCAGCCGGCCGCTTCGAATATGGGCCCCGCGACCGCCGCCGCCGCGGCCGCTCCGACCGGATCTCGCACGCGGTCGCGCTCGGCTCGCGCGAGATGGGATGCGGCTGCGAAGAACGGCAGGTCCGACGCGCGCGCGTCGCATTCGAGAAGCGATTCGGCGCGCGCGGCAAGGTCGGGTCCGAGCCGCGCGGCTTGTAACAGTGCGGGAACGAGTCCGTAGGGTTCCCCGACGGCGTCGAGCGCTTCGTGAGCGAGCGCGCGTGCCGACGCTTCGCGACCGAGCGCGCGCTCCGTCACCGCGTGCGCGATCGCGAGCCGTGCGAAGAGCGTGCCGTCGCCCGACGCGCGCGCTCGAGCGAGGAGCGATGGATCGATCTCGCTCGGGAGAACGTCGCGCTCGTCGCCGAGCCGTGCGAGTTCGAGCACGGCGATCGCGCGATAGCACCGGATCAACAGCGAGCCGCTTCTCGGCATTTCGTCGAGGGCCCGCGCACACGCGCTACGATCGCCGACGGCGAGCGAAAAAAAGACGCGCATGACGTCGACGTCGGCCGCGAGGCCCATGGTCACCTTCGACGCCTCGGCCGCGTGAGCGAGCCCGCGTTCGGCGTTGCGCAGATCGCCGAGCGCGAGCGCTTCCCACGCCTGTAAGAAAAACGCGAAGCGCTGCCACGCGCCTCGCGACGTCTCGCCGCTCGGCCCGAGCTCGCGCGCCGATGCGTGCGCCGCTTCCCAGGTCGTGAGGTCGTAGCTTCGCGCCGCCAGTTGCGCCCGCAGCAA
>CAZZXB010000035.1:20700-23903 GCA_964658025.1 uncultured Janthinobacterium sp. | reverse complement strand
CAACGACCCGCTGATTAACAGTCAGCTGCTCTACCAACTGAGCTATTCGGGAACGACCGGACCGCCGAAGATTCGCGATTCGGGGTCGTTCCCTCCCCCCGGCGGGACGAAAGTCGTCAGGCCCGCTTCGCGCGCACCGGCGCGAGCCGGAACTTCTCGTAGCGCTTCGCGTCGATCCGTCGCGTCCGCAGGCCGTAGGTGAACGAGAATCCGGGCCACAGCACCGTGCTCTTTCCGTTTTCGTCGAGGTACCAGCTCTTGCACCCCGAGGTCCAGACGGTTTTCGCCATCGCCTTCTGGAGCGAGTCGTTGAAGCCGTCTTGAACCGGGCGCTTGACGTCGAGCGCTTCCACCCGCTCGCGTCTCATGAGCTCGAGCAAGCCCATCACGTAACGTACCTGCGACTCGATCATGAAGACCATCGAGTTGTGGCCGAGACCCGTGTTCGGACCGACGAGGATGAAGAGATTCGGAAAGCCCGCGACGTTGACGCCGAGGAACGCCTCCATGCCGTGCTTCCACGCGTCGTCGAGCTCCACGCCGCCGCGGCCGAAGATGCGCACGGGTCCGAACGCGTCGGTCGCGTGAAAGCCCGTCGCCATGATCACCGCGTCCACGTCGCGCTCCACGCCGTCGGCGCCGACGACGCCGTTCTCCGTGAAGGACGCGACGCCGCCGCCGACGACCGTGACGTTCTCGCGCACGAGCGCGGGATAGTAATCGTTCGAGAGTAGGATGCGCTTGCAGCCCATCCGATAGGTCGGCGTCACGATCTCGCGGAGCGTCGGGTCCTTCACGAACTTCCTGATGTAACCGACCGCGAGCGATTCGACTTTTTCGAGGATCTTCGGATTGACCGCGAAGCCGAGGACGCGCGCCTCGTGGATCCAGTAGATCGCCTTGCGGCGCGCCCAGGCGATGCCGGGAATGCGGAGCGCGGCGCGGCGCAGCGCGCCGACCGGTCGATCGAATTTCGGCAGCACCCACGGTGGCGTCCGTTGGAACAGCACGAGCCGGGCGACCTTCGGCGCGATCTGCGGCACGAACTGGATCGCGCTCGCGCCCGTCCCGACGACCGCGACGTTCTTGCCGTCGAGATCGTAGCCGTGATCCCACTGCGCCGAATGGAAGACGTGGCCTTTGAAGTTCTCGAGACCGGGGAGCTTCGGGACGTTCGGCCGGCTCAGACCGCCCATCGCCGAAACGAACACGCGACACGTGTACGTCGTGCCGTCGCGCGTGCCGATCTTCCAAATTCCGGCGCGCTCGTCGTAGATCGCGTCGACGACCTCGACGCCGAACCGGCAATGCGGACGGATGCCGTACTTGTCGGCACATCTGCGCAAGTACGAGAAGATCTCGGGTTGCGTGGGGTAATCGCGCGACCAGCCGATCTCGCGCTCGAAGGAAAACGAGTAGAGCTCCGAGGGGATGTCGCACGCGCAACCCGGATAGTGGTTGTCGCGCCACGTGCCGCCGACGTCGTCGCCGCGCTCGAGGACCAGGAACGACTCCATCCCGGCTTCCTTGAGCTTGATCGCCATGCCGAGCCCGGCGAACCCCGTGCCGGCGATGACGATCTCCGCGTCGAGGACGGTCGACGGTGCGACGCCGCTCGTGGAGGGCGTCAGGATAGCGGCCATTCGTGAAGACCTCGTTCCTCTAAGCGACAATCTTTATTGTCGCTTTTTGCCGCCCCGCCGCGCTTCCCTCCCGCGCGAGCGCGCCCGGATGCTATGATGGGAGCCGAGAATCGCGGGCACGTTCGCTTCGCTCTTTCGAGAATCGGGTTTCACGTCATGTCCACGCGGGCGCCGAGCGTCTTCGCAAGCCCGGGATTCCGCGCGTACTTCGCGGGCCAGGCCTTCAGTTACGTCGGCGACGGCCTGCGCGTGATCGCGATCCCGCTGCTCGTCTTCCACCTGACCGGAAGCGCGCTCTCCGTCGGGGTCACGTTCGCGCTCGAACTCGGTCCGTTCGCGCTGTTCGGACTCGTCGGCGGATCGCTCGCCGATCGGCTCGACCGGCGTTCGCTCATGCTCGCGTGCGATTTCATCCGCTTCGCCATCCTCACGTTTTTCGCGATCGCTTTCGCGCTGAAGTTTCTGACGATCGCGATGCTCTACGTCGGGATCGTCGCGATCTCGATCGCGGCGGCGGTCTTCATGGGCGGTCAGGCCGCGTCGATTCCGTATCTGCTCGGCAAAGAGCAGTCGACCCGCGGAACCGCGACGCTCATGGCCGCCGAGCAGGTCGCGCAGACCGTTCTGCCGCCCGTCGGCGGCGCGTTCTTCGCACTCGTCGGGCCGCTCCCCGCGCTCGTCGTCAACGCGCTCACGTATCTCGTCTCGCAGACGTCGCTCGCGCTCGCGCCGACGTTCGGTCCGCGCGAGGCACCGGGTCTCCCCGCGGTATCCGACGTCGCCCGCGACGTGCGCGCGGGCTTACGGAGCGTCTGGAACGACGCGGCGCTCCGCGCGACGACCTTCGGATCGCTCGCGCTCAACTTCTTCGGCCTGATGACGGGCGCGATCCTCATCCCGTTCCTCAAACGCGACTTCGGCGCGAGCGATCTCGACGTCGGCTTCGCGCTCGGCGTCGCATCGCTCGGCGCCGTCGCCGGCTCGTTCGTCGCAGGGCGGATCCCGCGAACGTCGCCGTTCGGCCGGACCCTCCTGATCGCGTACGCGCTCGACGGATTCTTCTTCTTACCGATCGTCTTCACGCACGATCTCCGCATCGCGATCCTCACCGTCGCGATCACGAACGGCTGCGTCCTCTTCGAGATCGCCCAGATCATCGGCTGGCGCATGCGGATCACGCCCGAAGAAGCGGTCGGACGCGTGTTCGGCGCCGCCCGTTTCGTCGCGATGGCCGGAACCGTTCCGGGGGCGATCCTCGCGGGCTATCTCGCCGACCGCTACGACGCGCGCCTCCCGATCGCGATCTCGGCCGCCGGCTACTTCGCGACCGCGCTCGTGCTCTGGTTCTCGCGCGCGCTCCGCGAAGACGCGCGGTGACGTCGCGCCCGACGCCGGATCGCGTGAAAGGAACCGTCGCACCCGGTATCGAGCCGGAGCGTCGATGCCGGGTTAGCGGATTAGCGGCTTAGCGGATCGCCGCTCCGGCGAACGCCGGCTCGCCGCGAACGCCCGCCGCCTCGCGAAGCGCGTCGACCTTCTCGAGACGCTCCCACGGCAGAT
>CAZZXB010000035.1:0-20600 GCA_964658025.1 uncultured Janthinobacterium sp. | reverse complement strand
ACGCCCGCCGCCTCGCGAAGCGCGTCGACCTTCTCGAGACGCTCCCACGGCAGATCGAGATCGGGACGCCCGAAGTGGCCGTACGAGGCCGTCTGACGATAGATCGGACGGCGGAGGTCGAGGTTCGCGATGATCGCGGCGGGCCGCAGGTCGAAGTGCGCCTGGACGAGCTCCGCGATCTTCTCCTCGGGGATCGTCGCGGTGCCGAACGTCTCGACGAGCACGCTCATCGGACGCGCGACGCCGATCGCGTACGCGACCTGCACCTCGCAACGCTCGGCGAGACCCGCCGCGACGACGTGCTTCGCGACGTACCGCGCCGCGTAGGCGGCCGAGCGATCGACCTTCGTCGGATCCTTGCCGGAGAACGCGCCGCCGCCGTGACGCGCCATCCCGCCGTAGGTGTCGGCGATGATCTTGCGTCCCGTCAGGCCCGCGTCGCCCATCGGTCCGCCGATGACGAAACGGCCGGTCGGATTGACGTAGACCCGCGTCTCGCGATCGAACAACGCGCCCGGGATGACGGGCTCGATGATCCGCTCGCGCACGGTCGCGCGGATCTCGTCGAGCGAGACGTCGGGATCGTGCTGGGTCGAGATGACGACCGCGTCGACGCGCACGGGTTTCGCGCCGTCGTACTCGACCGTCACCTGCGACTTCGCGTCGGGTCGCAACCACGCGATCGAGCCGTCCTTGCGCTTCGTCGCGAGCTCGCGCGTGAGGTTGTGCGCGAGCACGATCGGGAGCGGCATGAGTTCGGCCGTCTCGCGGCACGCGTAGCCGAACATCATCCCCTGATCGCCCGCGCCCGTGAGCTCGAAGGGATCGTGGTTGCCGCCCTTGGTTTCGTACGATTCGTCGACGCCCATCGCGATGTCGGCCGACTGCTCGTCGATCGAGACCGAGACGCCGCAGGTCGACGAGTCGAAGCCGACGCTCGAGTGGTTGTAGCCGATATCCGCGATCGTCGAGCGCACGATCTTCGGGATGTCGGCGTACGTCGAGGTCGTGATCTCTCCGCCGATGTGGACCTGACCCGTGATGACGAACGTCTCGCACGCGACGCGTCCCATCGGGTCGTCCTTGAGGATCGCGTCGAGGACGGCGTCCGAGATTTGATCCGCGACCTTGTCGGGATGGCCCTCGGTCACGGACTCCGACGTGAAGAGTCTACGATACGCCAATCACGTACCCTCCGACCACGACGCCATGTACTTCACCTGTTCCGCGGTCGGCGTATCGATCGCGATCTTCATCGCGGCGAGCTTGAGTTGCGCGACCTCGACGTCGATGTCGTCGGGAACCGAGTAGACTTTTTTCTCGAGCGTCTTGTAATTCTGCGCGAGGTAGCCCGCGGCCATCGCCTGATTCGCGAACGACATATCCATGACCGCGGCCGGATGGCCCTCCGCCGCCGCGAGGTTGATCAAGCGACCTTCGCCGAGGATGCGCACCGAGCGCCCGTTCGCGAGTTCGTAGACGTCGACGAATTCGCGCGGACGCGTCTTTCCGGTCGAGAGCGCCTCGAGCGCGTCGAGATCGAGTTCGTCGTTGAAGTGACCCGAGTTGCAGACGATCGCGCCGTGCTTCATCGATTCGAAGTGCTTGCCCGCGATCACGTGATAGTTGCCCGTCACCGTGATGAAGACGTCGCCGACCTTCGCCGCTTCGTCGATCGGCATCACCTGGAAGCCGTCCATCGCCGCCTCGAGCGCCTTGCGCGCGTCGATCTCGGTGACGATGACGTGGGCTCCGAGGCCCTTCGCGCGCGACGCGACGCCGCGTCCGCACCAACCGTACCCGACGACGACGACGGTCGATCCCGCGATGAGAAAATTCGTCGCGCGGATCACGCCGTCGATCGTCGATTGTCCGGTACCGTAGCGATTGTCGAACATGTGCTTCGTGAGCGCGTCGTTGACCGCGATGACCGGGAACGGCAACACGCCGTCCTTCTCCATCGCGTGCAGACGGATGACGCCCGTCGTCGTCTCCTCGCAACCGCCGATCATGTCCGCGAGCAGATGATTGTGCTTCGTGTAGATCGTCGTCACGAGATCGCACCCGTCGTCCATCGTCATGTGCGGCTTCGTCGCGACGACGGATTCGATGTGCTTGTAATAGGTCGCGTTGTCTTCGCCCTTGATCGCGTGCGTCGGGATCTCGTAGTGCTCCGCGAGCGCGGCGGCGACGTCGTCTTGCGTCGAGAGCGGATTGGACGCGCAGAGTTCGATCTCGGCGCCGCCCGCTTTGAGCGCGAGCACGAGATTCGCGGTTTCGGTCGTGACGTGCAGGCACGCGCCGATCCGCACGCCGGCGAGCGGTTTGGTCTTCGCGAAGCGATCGCGGATTTGGGCGAGGACGGGCATGAAGGTCGCGGCCCACTCGATCCGGGCGCGCCCCGCGTCTGCGAGACCGCGATCCTTGACGTCTCCGAGTTGTCGGTCGACGAGTTGCAAGAAAGACTCCTAGTTTCGGTTTGGTGCACTCGCTGATCTTTGAAACAATCCGAAGCGATTCGTGAAGTCTTCCCCATTTACGCGCGGAAGTCCCCAGCGGTGGAATTGGAATCGTATCTAGACTCCCTCGCATCCGCGGCACCCGCACCCGGCGGCGGAAGCGCTGCGACGATCGTCGCAGCCGCAGGGGCGGCTTTGGTCGCCATGGTCGCGCGCATCACCGCGGCGAATCCGAAATTCGCCGCCGTCCGCGAGCTGGCGGACGACATCATCGCGAAGGCCGATCGGCTCCGCGAACGCTCGCTTCGCGAGCGTGTGGAAGACGAGACCGCCTACGCTCGCGTGATGGACGCGATGGCGCGACCGAAGGCGACGCCCGACGAGAAAGCGGCGCGGACCGCCGAACTCCAGGCGGCGCTCGCGGGCGCCGCGGCCGCGCCGCTCCGCGCGGCGGAGACGGCGAAGCTCGTCGCGGTGCTCGCCGAACGCGCGCTCGCATTCGAGAACAAAAATCTCGAGAGCGATCTCGGCTGTGCGGCCGAGTTCGCGAGCGCCGCGCTCCGCGCCGCGGCGATGAACGTCCGCGTGAATCACGCCTTCATGAAAGACGGGGACGCGATCGCCGCCAACGAGGCGACGCTCGCGCGCTACGAGTCGGAGACCGCGCCGCTCGTCAAACGCGTGCGCTTCGAGATCTCGCGCGGGTTCGCGACCTCATGATCCGCCGACCGTCGCCGGAACGTGCGTCCGCAGTCGGACCCGGGCGTGGATCGGCGTACGCGGCCGGAGCGTGACGAGCGGCATCGTTCTCACCTCGCCCGCGTCGACCCGCTCGAGCCGCGCGCGCCCGAGGATCGTCGCGAGCGCGACGATCCCCTCGGTCCACGCGAAGGCCTCGCCGATGCAGATCCGCGTTCCGCCGCCGAACGGAAAGTACGAGAACGACGGACGCGGCGTCGCCGTCGTCGCGAACCGGTCGGGATCGAAACGCTCGGGGTCGGGCCAAAATCGCGGATCGCGATGCATGACGTATTGCGAGACGATCACGACGTCGTTCTTCCGTAACGTGTGGCCGCCGATCTCGACGGGGGCGATCGCCCGACGTCCCGTGACCCACGCCGGCGGATAGAGCCGCATCACCTCGGAGAACACCGCGCGCACGTACGTCAGCTTCGGCACGTCGTCGATCGTCGGCACGCGATCGCCGAGCACGCCGTCGACGTGCGCGACGAGCCGCGCCTCGATCTCAGGGTTGCGTTGGAGGAGATAGAACGTCCAGGCGAGCGCGTTCGCCGTCGTTTCGTGACCGGCGAGTAAGATCGTCATCGCTTCGTCGCGGATCTGCTCGTCGTCGAGCCGCACGCCCGTTTCGTCTCGCGATCCGAGGAGCATCGAGAGCACGTCGCCGCGATCGACGCCGTCGGCGCGATGTTCGCGGATCATCCGCCACACGACGTCGTCGAGCTTCTTGCGATTCGCCTTGAACTCGAGATTCCACGGTAACGGCACGTGATCGAGCAGTTCGCTAAACGGGATCATCATCTGCGGGAAGCGCTTCATCGACGCTTCGAGCGCCTCCGAGATCGTGCCGACGTCGCCGCGGAGATCCGCACCGAAGAGCGCCTTCGACGCGATCTCGAGCGCGAGTCGATTCGTCTCGCGATCGACGTCGACGATCTCGCCGTCGCGCCACGACGCGACGCTCGCGAGCGACGCGTCCGTCATCACGCGCGCGTACGCGTCGAGCCGCTTCCGATGGAACGCGGGCGCGACGAGCCGCCGATGCGGGAGATGCTCGGGTTTTTCGGCCGTGAGCAAGCCGTTGCCGAGCAGGCGCCGCAGTCGGACCGTGCCGCGCCCCTTCACGAACGAAGCCGCTTTGGAGACCATCACCTCTTCGACCGCGGCGGGCTCGTTCACGAAGTAGACGTCGCTCACGATGAGCGCCCGCGCGAAGCGGACGATCGGTCCGAGCGCCGCACTCGTCTCGCGCAGGTAGTCGGGGAGATCGACGAACCCTCGCCGCTGGAGCTTCCATCCGGGAACCGTCGGCGGATGCGCGGGCTTGCTGACAATCATGTTCTTACTTTCCGCGACCGAGCGGTCGCGCCTATCCGTCGTCGTCTTTCTCGAAAAAGATCCGACGCGCGAAATAGGCGGTGAGCCCGCCGAAGATCGCGACGCCGACGAGGAAGACGATCGTATCGAGCAAGACGACGTTCGGCGCCGTGCCGTTCGCATTCGGCGTCGCGATCGGGAGCGGCGTCGCCGCGAGCGCCGAGAGCATCGTCCGCATCATCGGGTTCGCGAGCGAACGAAAACCGGCGTGCGACGTGCGCGGCGACACGCGCGCGCGCCGGACGATCGTTCGAGGAGGGGCTCGCCTTCCGAGCGGCCTAGACGGTCGACATGCCATCACTCTCGCGCGCCCAAACGCTCGGAACCGCGTGTGCGGCCGCGCTCGCACTCGGCTTCGCACGCACCGGCGTCGCCGCACCTTCCAAGATCGACGGCGACGACGCGAAGGCGCTCGCGACCGAACTCGCGCTCGAACGCGCCGCGGTGAAAGCCTACACGGATGCCGCGGCCGGAAAGATTCTGACGCCGCCCGTGCTCGCGGTCTTCAACCGGTTTCTCGCCGACCACACGGCGCACCGCGACGCGCTCGTCGCCGCGCTCACCGCGGCCGGCACGACCCCGACCGAGGACGTCGCGCCCTTGACGGTGCCGGATATGAAAACGGAAGCCGACGTTCTGGAATTCGTCTACACGGTGGAACGATCGCTCGCCGACGGATACGTGGCGGCCGTGTCGACCTTCAAGAACCGCGATTATGCCAAGATCGCCGCGTCGACGCTCGGCGTCGAGACGACGCACGTCGCGCTCATCGCCGAGGCGCTGCGCAAGAGCCCCGCGTATCCGAGCGGGTTCGTCGCGAGTTAGCGCCCGCGCGTTATCGCGCCGCGACGAGATCGAGAAACGGCCCGATGTCGGCCGCCTCCACGTCCATGCCGACGCCGCGGACGTTGTAGACGGGATCGTGAAAATCCGAACCCGCCGTCATCACGAGCCCGAAACGACGCGCCATCTCGCGATAGCGTGCGACCATCGACGGATCGTGCGTCGGATAGAACGTCTCGATCCCGCGCAACCCGGCGGCGACGAGTTCGGCGACGATCGACTCGTCCTTGAGCCGTCCCGGATGCGCGAGCACCGGGACGCCGCCCGCGCGTAGCACGAGCGACACGGCATCGTGCGGGCGCAGATACGTTTGCGGCACGTAGCCGGGCTTGCCCGCGACGAGAAAGCGGCGGAACGCTTCCGGGATATCCGGCGCGTACCCGCGGCGGATCAGCGCGCGCGCGACGTGCGGACGCCCGAGCGTCGCGCCGTCCGATCCCGCTTCGGCCCGGATATCGGCGAAGCCGATCTCGTAGCCCGCGGCCGTGAGGCGCTGCGCCATCGCCTCGGCGCGCGCCGTCCGTTCGCGCTTGTTCGTGGCGATCGCTTCGGCGATCTCCACGCTCGCGAGCGGGAAACCGTAGCCGAGGACGTGGACCTCGTTACCCCGGTACGTCGTGTTGAGTTCGATGCCGACGACCAGACGCGCCGTGCCGTGCGCGCCCTCGAGTTTATCGTAGGCGCCGAGCGCGTCGTGATCGGTGACCGCGAAGATCTCGACGCCGCGTTTGCGCATGAGCGCCGCGAGCGCGCTCGGGGCGAGCGTGCCGTCGCTCTCGAGCGTGTGCGAATGGAAGTCGACGACCACAGGAGCTAACGCGCCCGCGCTTTCTTCTTTCGCTTGGGGACGAAGTAAACGAGGACGCGCTTCTCCTCGCGAAAACCGACGAGGCTGCGCTCGTGCGACGGATCGCGCAACGCGTCGAGCGCGTACTCGACGAGATCGTCGTCGACGTCGTCGCCCTCGGTTTCGTCGCCCGTCGGCGGACTGGCCACGAGCCGGTCCCGGAAGAGCTCGTCGAGCAGGGCGACGAGCAACTGGAGCTCGGCGCGGGTGAAGGTCCGCGCGTCGCGCGTGACGCGCACGAAGCTCATCGTCGCGTCGGATTCGCAGACGACCGCGATCGTGGTCGGTTCTTCGCGCGCGAGGCGGACGAGGGTCCGCACGTGCTCGCCGACGCGCTCGCGCAAGGCGCGCTCCATGGCGCGTCCGAGCGCACCGCGGACCGCGAACGAGAGCGTGAGCGATCCTTCGGCCGGATTCGAGCCGATCGTGGCGAGTTGCGGGTGGCGCACCAAGAGCGCGATGATCAGTCCGACGGCGTCGGGCGTCTCGCTCGGGGCTCGGCTCGGCGCGAATGGGGGCATGATGCTCTCTTACCGGGAGTGTGGGGGCGAGTGTGTTCGGAACCTCGGGACCGGTCCCTTGGAGGATTTCGGGCTCGCCTGGGGCGCCGGAAGGCGCGGATTCGGAGGCCGCGAAAGCCCGGACGAGCATGATCTCGCGCTCCCGACTGATCGCGGTTCCCCTCGCCGTCCTCGTCGCCGTTCTCGCACACGTTGCGGGCTTCGGCACGGAGCACGTCGCGGGCGGGGCCTATGCGGGAACGTTGCTGACGACGCTCGGAGCCGCCCTCGGGGCGGCGTTCGCGGCCGGATTTCTCGATGCGGCGATCCGTCCCGGTATCCGTATCGCGACGTGGTCGCGCGACCGCTACCTCGCTCCCACGCTCCTCGGCGGCGGTCTGCTCGCTTTCGCGGCGATCGAAATGCTCGAGGGCCACGCGAACCTCGGCGGATCGTTGCGCGCGTCGCTCGCGCTCGTCCCGTCGGCGGCGATCGTCGCCTGGGTCGCGCGCTTCGCGGCCGATCTGTGCAATCGCGCCGGAACCGCGCTCGCCGCACTCGACGCGGTCATCCGGGCGCTCGGACGACTCATCGCGCCGCCGCCCCGCCTCGTCCCCGTTCGCGTTCCGACGCAGCCCGTCTACGGCCGCCGTCGCGGTCGCGCCCCTCCGACTCGGCCCTAAGTCCGCCGAATCCGCGCGCGGGCGCGGTTCCACGCACGAACGCCGGATGAGGGTCTCTCAATGCGCCATTTTCGCGCGGCATCGCTCGCCGCCGTCTTCTTATGTATCCTCGGCGCGACGCGCGCCGCGTACGCCGACAACACGGGTGTCGTCCGCGGCACCATCACGCGCGGCGGAAAGGCCGCCGCGAACGTTCCGATCGCGCTGCGCGGCGAGGGCACGACGCTCCGTGCGACGACCGACGCGAGCGGGCACTTCTCGCTCCCCCACGTGCCGTTCGGGCACTACACGATCGCCGTAGCGCGCGACGCGTCGGGCGAATTCACCGAACCCGTCGACGTCGCGGGCGACGCGGTCGTCGATCTCCCGATCGAACTCGCGATCAAGACGATCGGGCGTGCCCGGACGAGCGCGACGCGCGGCGTCGCCTCCGCACCGGTTGCGGTCAACACGATCGGCCGTGCGGAAATCGGGGCGCTCCCCGACAATCAGAGCCTCGACCGCGTCGTGCAAACGGTCCCCGGGATCGTCCGCTTCTCCTATAACGAACCGGTCGCGCACGGCTTCCACGGCCTGACGTACGAGATCGACGGCGTCCCGATCCCGTCGGGGACCGCGGCGAACTTCTCGGAGCCGATCGACCCGCGCGACGTCGATTCGCTCGAAGTCTTCACGGGTGCCTTTCCCGCGGAGTTCGGCGGCTCGCGTCAGGGCGCGGTCGTCAACGTGCTCTCGCATCGCTCGACCGACGCCCAGTCGGGCGGCGAATCCGGGACGTTCACGGCGGGCGTCGGCAGTTACGGAAGCGCGCAGACCTCGCTGACCGATTCGCTCCGCAGCGGCACGACGCAGATCTTCGTCAACGCGAACCTGGAACGGACCGATCGCGGGATCGATTCGCCGACGTTCGATCCGATCCACGACGCGTCGAACCAGTCGAACCAATTCTTACGCACGATCACCGGAATCGGGCCGCGCGACACGCTCGCGTTCGACTTCTCGAACGACGTCTCGCAATTCCAGATCCCGATCAACTCCGGACCCAATCCCAACGACCCCGTTTCGGTTCCGGCCGCGACGAACGACGTCCAGCGCGAGTACGCGCGCTTCGCGAACGTCGTCTACACGAATAACGCGAAGAACGGCAACGCGTTCACGCAGATCGCGCCGTGGTATCGCGACGATCGGATCGTCTACGACGGCGACATCGCGAACGATCTGCTCGGGACGATCGACAACGGCGACGGCACGTTCACGCCGCTCGACGGCCTGCGTCAGGATCGGCGCTCGTCGTTTTACGGCATCCGCGTCAACCACTTCCACGCCTTCGGTCCGAACGCCGTCAAGATCGGTCTCGACACGTCGGTCGAGAACTTCAGCGGTACCGCGCAGATCGCGTATACCACCGGAACCCCCGCCGTGCGCCGAGATTTTTTCGACGTCTCGCAACAACGCGGGACGCAGACGGGCGCGTACGTTCAAGACAAATGGACGCCGACGCAGTACGTCTCGGTCGAGGGCGGCTTGCGGTACGATCACTCGACGGGATACACGAGCGGCTCGCAGCTCAGCCCGCGGATCGAGATCAACGGCGAGGTCGATCCGCAAGACATCTTGCACGCGTATTACGGAAGTCTCTACGCCGCGCCGTTTCTCGAGGACACGCGTCGCGCGGCGGTCGTCCTCGCTGGCGGGACGGCCCAACCCGTCTACGATCTACAACCCGAGCACGATCAATACTACGAGTTCGGACTCGCGCACACGCTCGCGCCGGGCGCGCGCGCGACCCTGAACTTCTGGAAGCGCGACGTGCGGAACGTGCTCGACACGACGCAGCTCGCGCAGACGCCGATCGAGGCCGTCTTCAACAACACGATCGGCATCGCGAAGGGGATCGACGGCCGCGTCGACGTCCGCTTCAAGAACGGCGACACGGGCTTCTTCTCCACGACGCTCTCGCAGTCGCGCGCCGGCGGCGTTTCCGGGAGCACGTTTCTCTTCTGCCCGCCGGGCTCGGCCGCCGGATGTTCCGCGAGCAACGCCGACCTCACGTTGCAGCCCGAGGACCACGATCAGACGTTCGCCGCGCTCCTGGATTACTCGAAGCGGCTCGGCCGCGATCGCGCGTTCTTCGCGTCGCTCGAACCGCAATACGGAACGGGATATCCGATCCAATTCCAAAACGGTCCGGGACGCCTGCCGCCGCATCTCACGTTCGATGCGTCGTTCGGGCGCGACGCGAATCGCGGCACGAAGCCCGCGATCGGCTTCACCGCGAACTTCACGAACTTCACGAACTCGAGGTATCTCATCAAAGTGAACAACGGCTTCAACACGACGCAGTGGGGCGAAGGCTTTCGCACCGACCTGCGCATCACGGCGCCGTTCTGATCCGGCGATCCCGCGCGAGGCTCGGGCGCGGCGCGCGCGTCGTCTCGCTCGCGGCGCTCGTCGCGACGTTCGGCGCGCTGCCGTCCCCGTCGGTCGCGTCGCCGAGCGTGCTGACGGGGGCGTTCGCCGCGGCCGGCATCCCGCAGACGACGACGGGGACGCTCGAGGTCACGCGTCTGGGACCGCTCGCGGCGAAGCTCGATTTCAGCGAACGACACGAAGGCGCGCCGGTCGTCGCCTACGACGTCGACATGACGAAGCTCGCGCATCAGATCGCGATCGCCTCCGATTTCACGTGGTTCGCGCACCTCCACCCGACGCTCGATCGCGCGGGCCATTTCCGTAACGTGCTCCGCGTGCCGCGGCCGGGTCGCTACTACGTTTTCGCCGACACGGATCCCAACGGTCTGGGCAAACAGGTCTATCGCTTCGCGCTCGATTTCGAGCCGGGCGGTCGCATCGTCCGGCCGCTCGGCGCGCGGGGGCTCGGCGTTGCCGCCCCCGGTCCCACGCTCGCGGGCGCCGACGGATATCTCGTCGCGCTCACGTCGACCTCGCTCCGCACGGGCGTCCGCTCGCGGATCGGCGTGCGGATCGCGCGAGACGGGCGGCCGGCGCGCGATCTCCGCCCGTACCTGGGCAGCGCGGCGCACGCCGTGCTCGTCGCCACGTCGTCGCTCGCCTACCTCCACGTCCACCCGGAGGCGGCGGGGCCTTCCGCGATGCTCCCGACCGCTCGTGGCGGACGCGCGGCCGGCGCCTCCGCCGCGATGCCCGGCATGGCGATGCCCGCGGTCGAGACGCCCCTCCCGGGCGACGCGAGCGTGCCGCCCGCGATGCGTCTCGAGGTGCTCGCACCGGCTCCCGGCGCGTACGTCTTGTGGCTGCAATTCCGTAGCACGAGCGGATTGCACGTCGCGCGGTTCGTCCTCCGCGCCGCGTGATGCCCCCAGAGGGGACCGCGTCGCCCGGCGGCGGTATCTAGCGGCCGATGGGTGCTTCCCGAGCGCCGCTCGAGCCGCCGACGCCGGAACAGACGGCGTTTCTCGAGCGCGCCATGACGCAATACGGCAAATCGACGTACAACTTCGCCTTGCGTTTGACCGGAAACGAAGCGGATGCGCGCGATCTGACGCAGGAAGCCTTCATCCGCGTCTATCGGGCGTGGCGCTCGTTCGTCCCGGGAACCTCGTTTCTCTCGTGGATCTACCGAATCGTCACGAATTTATACAGAGACGAACTTCGGCGACGAAAAGGGCGTTTCTATGAGGAGATCCCCGAAGACAACGTGCCTCAGGAGTTCGGCGGGTCCCGACCGCTCGCCGTCACCCCGATCGACGACTACGTCGACCGACAGCTCGGGGAATCGCTCTCGAGTTCGCTCGCCCGCCTCTCCTCCGATCAGCGTCAAGTCGTCATCCTCGCGGACATCGAGGAATACAGTTACCAGGAAATCGCCGATATCATGGGCTGTTCGATCGGAACGGTCCGCTCCCGACTCCACCGCGCCCGAGCGCTTCTCCGACGCCTCGTCGAAGACGCCGAACCCGGACGCCGCTCGTAAAGAACGATGAACCAGCACCTTTCGACCGACATCCTGACCGACTACGTCCACGGCGAACTCGCGCCGGCCGAGGACGCGCTCGTCCACGCCCATCTCGCGACGTGCCGCGACTGTCGCGTCGAATACGACCTCGAGCGGACGCTGGTCGACGCGCTCCGGAGCGCGGCGCGTCGCGACGAGGTCGAGATGCCGTCGCTCGTTCGCGCGCACGTCTGGGAACGGATTCGCGAAGCGCGTCCGAGCCCGTTCGGCGCGCTAACCGCGCTCTTCCGACCGGTCGTCGCCGTCCCGCTCGCCGCGATCCTCGTCGTCGGCGGATTTTTCGCCTCGCCGCTCGCGCGTCCCGGCGCCGCGCCGCCGACGGTCGACGCGACGTACTACCTGCACGCCCACGCGGCACAAGCGCGCTTCTCGCCGTTCTCGTATAACGGCGGCACCATGGAGACGTCGATGGAGGGCGACGGTTCGAGCGCGCGCGGATCGATCGTGGCGAGCTACGAAGCGGATGCGGTCCCGAGCGCGTTCGACGTTGCCGTGCGCTAAGATCGCACTCCGGTCGTCCGCCGCGCTCTCGGCGCTGGCGGGATCGCTCCTCCTCGCGCTCGTCGCGCCCGCCTCGGCGGCGTCGGCGCGTTCCGTTCCGACGATGGCGCCGATCGATCTCTTGCGCGCGAGCGTCGCCGCGCGCAAGACCGTCTCGTACGTCGGCCAGGTCGAAACGGTGCGGTTCGGATCGAAGGGCGCGGTCGCGACGATCGTCAAGATCGAGCATCGCGCGCCGAACCTCACGCGACGCTGGTACGTCGCACCCGAAGCGCTCTACGGCGATTATTCGATCGAGAGCGGCTCGGCGAGCTACGATTTCGATCGCAAGGCCGGCCGCGTGACGATCTCGCACAATCCCAGCGCCGACGACGAGTTCGCGCGCGCCGGCGATTTCGATCGCGTCATGCGCAACTATCGTGCGCTCGCGGACGGCGGCGACACCGTCGCCGATCGCGCGAGCGATTCGATCGTCCTGGTCAATAAATTCACGGGCGAACGCGCCGAACGTCTCTGGATCGATCGCGAGACGCATCTCGTGCTCAAAAAAGAAGAGTACCACGGGAACGGCTCGGTCGCCGCGCAGACGCGTTTCGAAGAACTGCGGTACTCGAACGAGATTCCGACGAGCCTCTTCTCGACGGCCGCCCCACAGGGCTGGGCGCAGGTCGCGGGCGTCGACACGAAGATGCCGTCCTCCGATATCGCGCGCGTGGTCAAAGAAGCCGACTTCGCGCCGATCGAGCCGAAAAATCTTCCGCAGGGCTACGCGATCCAAAGCGGCGACGTCGCGACGATCGACGGCGTGCGGACCTTACACTTACTCTACAGCGACGGCCTGCGGTCGATCTCGCTCTTCGAGAACGGCGCCGGCGCCGCGGCGAATTTCGGAACGCTTCGGAGCCGAACGATCCGCTTCGAGGATCACGACGCGCAATACGTCGAGGACGGGCCGACGACGCTGCTCACCTGGAAAGAGCACGACCACTCGTTCGCGCTCGTCGGCGATCTGCTCCGCAACGAACTCGTCAGGATCGCGACGAGCGTCGTTCCGTAACGACCGCGACCGAGACCCTCACGGACGGCGCGCGGCGCGCGCTCCGAAGACGTAGTCGACCGGTCTGCCGTCGACTCCGTCGACGACGGCCAAGAGCGTCCGCGCCCGAGGCGCCTTTTCCGGATCGTCGACGACCACGAGCGAGCCCGGAGCGAAGCAGACGTCGGGTAACCCCTCGATCGCGACGATGCGCGAACGCGCGAGATAGTAATCGACGTACGTCGGATAGTTGTACCAGTCGAGCGAGCCGAAGCAGACGCGCGCGTATCCGTCGTTCGCGAGCGCGCGTACCGTCGCGAACATGCGCGCCGTCCCGAACTTGAACGAGGTCGCCGACGCGACGGGATAGACGACGAGATAGGCGCGCATGAAGTCGACCGTCGCGACGACCGCGACGGACACGAGCGCCGCCGAGAACGCGCGCCGTCGCGAGCCGAGCGCCGCCCACACGGCGCGGACGCCGACGGCGCAAAGGATCGCGGCGAGCGGCGCGCCGATCATCGTGCGCGGAAAATCCGGGACGCCGTCGTCCGTCAGCGCGCCGCCGAGCGGATAGATCGCGAGCCAGATCGCGAGAAACGCCGCGTTCGCGCGACCGACGATCCGCGGCGCGCGAACGATGCCCACGAGGACGAACGGCAACATCCACCAGAGGAGCACCCCGTAACGCGGACCGTGATCGAGGATACCGTCGCCCGTGGCGAAGAGCGGTCCGAGCGCGAAGTGCGCGAGGTAGTTCCGCGCGAAGACGGCGAGCGTCGCGGGATCGATCCCGGATGCGAACGTTCCGATCATCGCGTCGCGCCAAAAGAAATGCGGATGCGTCGCGACCGCGATGGCGAGCGGTGCGACGATCGCCGCGCAGACGGCGCTCGCGAGCGCGAGCGCGCGGAGCGTGCCGCGCACCGCGCGCGGATGCGTCGCGAGGAACGCGAGCGCGAGGAGCGCGCCGTCGAACGGCGCGGCGCGATACGTGTACGCGCAGATGCCGAAGAGCGCGCCGCTCGCGACGACGAGCGCACCGCGACGTCGTACTATCCCGCCCGCGAGCGCCGCGAGCGCGCCGAGCAGAAACGGGAACACGCTCGCGGGCTCCCAACCGAGTCGCGATAGATCGATCGCCCAGGGAAGCACGGCGAAGATCGCCGCCGCCGCGTCCGCGAGCGCCGCGTCGGCGACGAGTTCGCGCACGAACCAACGGAGCGCGAACACCGAGAGCACGCCGAAGACGATCGCCGGCAAGCGCATCGCGAACGGATGCGCGCCGAGCACCGCGACCGACAACGATTCGACGATCCCGTAGAGCGGCAAGTACTGCACGCGGAGATCGAAGAAGGGCAAGAGCGGCGCGCTCGCGTTCGAGACGTTCGCGACGCCGACGAGCCCCGCGAGTTCGTCGGGATGGATTTCGATCGGGACCGAATCGGAACCCACGGCGCGCGTGAGGAGCGCGACGAGCGCGATCGCCGCGACGCGCCACCGGCTCACGACGGCGGCGAAGATCCCGCCGCTACGCGCCCATCTTCGGATCGGGTTTCCCGCCCGCGAGCGACGTGTCGAGCGCCTTGTCGATCATCGCCTGCGGGATCTCGCCGTCGCGGATCGCCTGCACGACGCCCGCGTTCGAGATCAGCACGACCGTCGGAAATCCGCCCTGGAGATACGCTTTCGCGACGGAGAGATCGGGATCGAACGCGATCGGATACTTCACGCCGAATTTCTGCGCGAAGGCGATCACGTCGGCTTGCGTTTCGTTGCCCGAACTCGTGATGTCGTACGGCGAGCCCGAGACGGCGACGACGTTCGCGCGGCTCCCGTATTTCGCGAAGACGGAATTGAGCACGGCCGTCTCGCGCTGGCAGTGCGGACACCACGTCGCGAAGACCTCGAGCAGGGTCGGCTTTCCGCCCGCCTGCGCGAGATCGAACGCGCCGCCGGTCGTCGAGACGACGAAGTGCGGCGCCTTGTCGCCGACCGCGAGCTTCGCCGAGATCGGCGCGTCCGACGCCGTTTTCGAAACCTGGTTCCCGTAGACGAGCGCCGCGATGACGAGCACGGCGAAGATGCCGAGCGAGACGAACAGGATCGTCCGACGACGCTGCGCGAGGGCGCGCTGGCGTCCGGTCGATGGTAACGGCGAGCGACGTTCGGCACGATTCATAGCGGGTGCAATTCGTGACCCGTGGCGGACGTACCGCCCGCCGCGAGCGCGCGATCGACCGCGAACGCGCCGGGCGCGAAGCGCGCGATCCCGGCGGCGACGAGCGCGAGCGCGAGATCGGCGGCGACGTGACCCCACGAGGGCGGCGTCGGGATGCTCGATCCGAAGCAGCCGCAGTCGGCGGGCAAGCCCCGGACGACGAGCGAGGCGACCGCGGCCGCGAACGCGACGAATTGCACGCTCGCGACGATCCCGGCGACGCGCGTGAAGAGCCCGAGCGCGAGATACCCGCCGAGTAGGATCTCCGCGTACGGGAGCACGACCGCGAGCGGTCCGACGATCGCGGGCGAGAGGATGCGATACGCCGCGATCGACGATGCGGTCGCGGTGACGCCGTCGTGCGCTTTGAGCGTGCCGGCGACGATGAGGAGCGCCCCGAGGGCGAGCCGCGCGACGAAGATCAGGATCGCCATGCCGCCACGGTCTCGACGAGTCGCCGTTGGCTCGGCGGGATCGCGGCGCCGTCGGCATCGTTCTCCGAGCCGGCGCCCGCGTCGTGCGCGCGGAGCGTCGCCGCGACGCCGGTCGCGAGCGCGCGCACGTCGTAGCCGCCCTCGAGAACGTACGCGACGCGGCCGCGCGCGTACGTCTCGCCGATCTCGCGGATCAACGCGCCGAGCGCGGTCGATGCGAGCGCCGCATCGACGCCGAGATCGCCGACCGGATCGCCCGTCGCGAAATCGTAGCCCGCGCTCACGACGACGAGATCGGGCTTCAGACGCGCGGCGACGACGGGGAGCAGGCGCTCCCAGGTGGCGACGAACGCTTCCGTGCCGTACTCGTGCGGCGGGAGCGGCAGATTCACGACGGCGCCCGTCTCGTCGAAACGCTGTTCGTTCGGACCGCCCGTTCCGGGATACGCCGGAAAGGCGTGCGTCGAGACGAACGAGACGCCGTCGCCCGCGACCGATTGCGTGCCGTTGCCGTGATGGTAATCGAAATCGACGACGAGCGCGCGCCCGCCGTGCGTGTCGACGAACGCGCGCGCGGCGATCGCGGCGTTCCCGAAGACGCAGAAGCCCATACCGCGCGCCGCTTCGGCGTGATGACCGGGCGGGCGGACGAGCGCGAAGGCGGCGCGTCCCTCGCGCACGGTCGCTTCCATCGCCGCGAGCGCGCCGCCCGCGGCGCGACGCGCGACCTCGAGCGACGACCCGTCGATCACGGTATCGCCGGTCGAGAGATAGCCGCCGCTCCGACCGACCGTGTCGACGTCGCGCTTCACGCGTTCGAGATAGCTTCGCGGATGGACGCGTTCGAGTTCGGCGTCCGTCGCGTCGCGCGCGGCGACGCGGTCGTCGAAGAGTCCCTCCGAGGCCAGGTGCGCCGCGACCGTCACGACGCGGTCGGGAGATTCGGGATGATTGATCCCCCGCAGATGCTCCGCATACCGTTCGTCGTAGACGACGATCATCGGACGATCGTCAGCCCTTGGGCTTCGGCGTGCTCTTCGACTTCGGTTTGCCCGCGGTCGATCCCAAGCTCGCGAGCGCCTTGTTCACCTCGGTCGCGACCGGCGTGTTGGGTTTGAGCATCGGCCGCAGACGCGTGTAGGCGCTCTTCGCTTTGTCCTTCTCGCCGTTCGCGAGCGCGCACTTGCCGTAGGCGTAGAGCAGTTGCGGATTCTGCTTCATGAACGGCGCGGCGTTCTTGTCGATCGCGGTGAAGACGGCCGAGCACTCTTTGAAATTCCGCAACTGCAGGTCGGTCGTTCCGACGCCCGCGAGAAACTGCGGCGTGCGCGCGAGTTCGAACGCGTGACGGAACGAGTCGTGGGCGTCCTGATAACGGCCCGTCTGCAACTGGATCGTCGCGACCGTCGACCAGGCGGTGGGATCGTTCGGTTGGAGTTCCGTGAGGCGCTTGAAGTACCCGAGCGCGTCGTCGACCTTCCGTTGCTGGAGCGCGAGTTCGCCGAGACGCGTCGCGGCGTCGGGGCTCGAGCGATCGGGGCCGTAGGCCGTCTTCCACTCGCGCTCGGCGCCCGCCGGGTCCTTGGCGATCCCGGCATCGTAATCGCCGTTCGCGATGTGGAGCGCGACGGCTTTGGGGAGCGCGGCCTCGCCGCGTTGGAGCACCGCGAGCGCCTTGTCGTTCATCTTCGCGTCGCGGTACGTTTGATATTCCTCGACGAGCACGGCGGCCTTCGCGTCGTCGGTCGGCACGATCGCGTAGAGTTGCTCGTACGTCGCGACCGCGTTCGTCGTATCTTTGTTCGCGGCGTACAGGCGCGCCTTACCGAGTAACGCGTCGGGATTTTTCGGATCGAGCGCGAGCGCGCGATCGAAACTCGATTGCGCCGCCGTCAGATTTTTTTGCGAGATGTACGAACGCGCCTCGAGCACGAGCGGGAGCGGATCTTTGGGTGCGAGCTTCGCCGCCGATTCGAACTGCGTCCGCGCGTCGTCGAATTTGTTTTCTTGGCCGAGCACGAGACCGTAGTTTTCGAACACGCGCGGATCGGTCGAGTTGAACGTCGTCGCGCGTTTCGCCACGCGCTCGGCGTCGGCCGCGCGGTTCTCGCGAATGTAGAGATCGGTGAGCGTCAGGAGGATCTGCGCGTTGGTCGGTTCGCGATTACTCGCTTCCTCGAAATCGGCCGTCGCCTGCGGGATGCGGCCGAGCGTCTGATTCGCCACGCCGTCGAGATAGAACGTCTGCGCCGTTTTGTCGCCGAGCGAGAAGAGCTTCTGCGTGAGCGGAAGCGCGGCGTCGGGACGGTTCGCGCCGAGATAGTAACCCGCGAGATCGCGGAGCGACTGCTGGTCGGTCGGATTCGCCTTGACCTTGGCTTCCAGACGCGGGATCGCCGATTCCGGCGGTTCGGGCGTCGCCGTCGGCAGGGCCGCGGGCGACGCGCTCGACGTCGGACTCGCGCTCGGCGCAGGCGCCGGTTTTTTCGCTTCGGCGAGCGATGCGCCGACCGAGGCGAGAAGGACGACGAGGGCGGCTGCGACGAGGCGAGGTTGCTTGTTCAATCGGACCCTTTTCGGTTGAGGCGAATCGTTTCTAATTCGCGCGGATTTGTTTCGTCAGCTCCGGGACGATCGCGAAGAGGTCTCCCGCGACGAGCAGGTCGGCGAACTCGCCGATCGGCACGCTCGCGTCTTTGTTGATCGCGACGATCGTGCTCGCGGTGCGCATCCCGACCTTGTGCTGGATCGCACCCGAGATGCCGACCGCGATGTAGAGCGACGGGCTGATGGTTTTGCCGGTCTGACCGACTTGGTGGCCGTGCGAGATCCACCCGGCATCGACGGCCGCGCGCGAGGCGCCGACCGAACCGCCGAGGGAATCCGCGAGATCCTTGAGGATCGTCGTGAAGGGTTCGGGGCCGCCCACACCACGTCCGCCCGAAACGACGACGGATGCTTCCTCGACGCCGAGCTCGCCCGCGGCTTCGACGATCTCTTCCTCGACGGCGATGCGATAGGTCTTCCCGGCCGGCTTCTCGAGCGCGACGATCTCGCCCGCCCCGGCACCGGGCGCGGCCTTGAACGAGTTCGGACGGATCGCGGCGATCCCGTACTCGCTCGCGAACGTGCAGGCGACGATCGCCGTGCCGCCGAGCTTCGGCGAGGAACAGACGACCTTGCCGCCGTCGACCGAGAGCTCGTTCACGTCGGCTGTCTGACCCGCATCGAAGCGCGCCGCGAGCCGACTGCCGAGGTCGCGACCGATCATCGTGTAGGGGACGAGCACGAGCGACGGACCCGCGGCCTTCGCGACGGCTTCGAGATAGTCGACCGACGGGTCGATGAAGAACGCGTCGACGTCGCCGTCCTCGGCGACGTGGATCTTGTCGATCGGGAACGCCTTGAGTTGCTCGGCGACCGCGTTCGCGCTCTTGCCGACGACGACCGCGTGCACGCTCCCGCCGAGCGCGGTCGCGATCTCCTTGGCCTTGGTCGCCATCTCGGTCGAGACGCGACGCGCCTGCCCCGACGAATGTTCGATGAATACGATGACGTCACGCATTAGATCAGCTTCTTCTCCCGGAGGAACTCGACGATGCGCGTCGCGCCCGCGACGGCGTCGGCGGCTTCGTAGATCTCGCCCTTCCCGCGGGCGGCCGGCACGTCGAGCTTGACGACCGCCGTTTTCGCACCCGCCTCGCCGATCGGCTTGTCGACGCCGACGGCCGCGAGCGTCTTCACGTCGATCGGCTTTTTCTTGGCGGCCATGATGCCTTTGAGCGCGGGATAGCGGGCCTCGCCGATCGATTTCGTCACGCTCGCGAGCGCGGGGAGCGACGCCGAGATCTTCGCGTAGCCGGTATCGGTCTCGCGTTCGGCCTTGAGCGTCGTGCCGTCGAGCGCGATCTTGCGCAGGTAGGTCAGCCCGGGGACGCCGAGGAGTTCCGCGAGAAGTCCCGGGAGCTCGCCCGTGTTCGCGTCGGTCGAGTTCGTCCCGCAGATGACGAGATCGAACCCCTTGCCCGCGATCGCTTTGGAGAGCGCGTACGCCGTGCCCCAGACGTCCGATCCCACGGCTTCGGGGTCCGAGATGAGGATCGCGTCGTCGGCGCCCATGGCGAGCGCCTTGCGGAGGACTTCCTTTCCGGTCTCCGGAGCCATCGCGACGACGGTGACCGTCCTGTTCGCGGCGTCCGCATCCTTGAGCTTGAGCGCCGCTTCGAGCGCGTATTCGTCGAAGGGATTGATGACGGTCTCGATGCCGGTACGGCCGAGACGCTTCGTCGCCGGATCGATGCGCTTGTCGGCATTCGTATCGGGGACGAGTTTAACGGTGACGACGATGTTCAAGTCGCGTGCGAACCTCCGGGGCGGGGAAAACTCGATTCGATTGCGTCGGAGCGCCGAACGACCCTTCCGCGAGGGCCCTTATATATTTGCACGAGCGACGTTCTGGGACGACCGAGACTCGAACTCGGATGCTCTCGCGAGCGGCAAATTTTAAGTCTGCTGTGTCTACCGATTCCACCATCATCCCGTCCGTGCGACGCTTCGCGCTCGCGGTGCCCGTCACTTCGTCGGCGCGCGTTCCACGAGATAACCGAGCAACAGGTCGTCGACCGTCGCGCGCGCGGTCGCCGCGCCGAGCAGGCGCATCGCTTCGGAGAGGATCAGGCCGCCCGCGGCCAAGATGTCGGCGCGTTGCGGGAGCATCCCGGGGAGCGCGCGGCGGGCGGCGAGATCGCGGTCGAGGAGCGCGTCGATCGTCGCGTCGACGTCGTCGCGCGAGAACGTGCGGTTCGCCGCGCGCGCGACGTCGGTCCCCGCGGCGATCGCGACGAGCGTGAGCGGCGTTCCGGCGACGCAGCGGAGTTCGTCCGGCCCCGCGAGCGCGGCGTACGACGCGAGCGTCTCGACGATCCGCGTCTTCGGCTCCGCGAGGAGTAGCCCGCCGCCGG
>CAZZXB010000034.1:20385-24056 GCA_964658025.1 uncultured Janthinobacterium sp. | reverse complement strand
ACCCGTCGGACGCGCGATGCCCGTGCAGATCGTCGATGCGCGCGACGTCGCTCGCTAGATCGTCGGAGCGCTCGAACGCGATCTTACGGGACCGTACAATCTCGTCGGAACGCCCGGCTCGATCGCCTTCGGCGACGTGCTCGACGCGTGCGCCGCCGTCGCGCGATCGTCCGCGCGCTTTACGTGGGTGACCTCCGATTTCTTGGAGGCGAACGCCGTGGCGCCGTGGGTCGAACTCCCGCTCTGGATCCCGGACGTCCCGGAATTACTCGGCTCGCGCAACGTCGCGAACGATCGCGCGCGCGCCACGGGATTCGAAACCCGCCCGCTCGCGGAAACCGTCGCAGACGTCCTCGAAGAGTTCCGCGTCCGTCCGCCCGATCGCACGCTCCGCGCGGGCCTCACGCCGGATCGCGAGGCGCGCCTCTTGCAGCGCTGGCACGCGCGCGAGGATTCGACGCGGCGGTAAGGCCTACGGGCGTGCCGACCGGATCGCGCCTCGCGGTGCGCCGATCGACACGACGCGCGGCCGCGGCCGAGCGACCCTCCGAATCGATGCGGCGACGCACGCCGCCGTCGTTTCGGACACGACGACGGTCCCGGCCTCGCGCGTCGCGACGGACGCTCGTCCGCGCCCACCTCGGGGAAGCGCGTCGCCACGTACGGAAAGGAGGCGCAACCCGGCTCCGATTCGATCGTACGAGGACGGAAACCATGTTCCAGCAACTTCTCACGCCCGTTGCGGGCTCGCTCTGGGCGTCGTTCGTCGTCGCGGCGCTCCCGATCGTGACCGTCTTCGTCATGCTCGGGATCCTGCGCCGCCCCGCGTGGCAGTCGTCGCTCGCAGGACTCGTCGTGGGATTACTCGTCGCCGTCGGACCGTGGCACGTGCCGGCGGGACTCGCCCTCGACGCGATCGCGGCGGGCGTCGTGTTCGCGCTCTGGCCCGTCATGTGGATCGTCGTGAACGCGATCTTACTCTACAACGTCGCGGTGACGTCGGGACGGTTCGACGCGTTCCGGCGCTGGGTCTTACTCTATCTGCCGGACGATCGGCGCGTCGTCCTCGTCGTCGTCGCGTTCTGTTTCGGCGCGTTGCTCGAGGGGATCGCCGGATTCGGCTCGCCCGTCGCCATCGCGAGCTCGCTGCTCATCCTCGTCGGGTTCTCGCCGCTCGAGGCGCTCGTGTTCACGCTCATCTTCGATACGGCGCCCGTCGCGTACGGCGCGCTCGGCGTGCCGATCACCGTCCTCGGCGCGGTGACGCACCTCAAGCCCGCGGTGCTCGGCGCGATGGTCGGCCGCCAGCTCCCGATCATCGCGACGTGCTTACCGTTTTACGTGATCGGCGTCTACGGCGGTTTCTCGGCGATCGCGGGCGTGTGGCCCGTGTTACTCGTCGCCGGCGCGAGTTTCGGGATCAGTCAATTCTTCTGCTCGAACTTTCTCAACTACGCGCTCACGGACGTCTTCGCGGCGCTCGCATCGCTCGTCGCGACGCTCGCGTTCCTGCGCGTTTGGCGACCGCGCGCGGATCCGCGATTCGCGCTCGCGAGAAATCCCGTCGATGCGGAACCGTCGACCGGAGCCGCACCGTGGTCCGGTTGGGTTCCGTGGGCGGTCGTCTCGCTCACCGTGATCGCGTGGACGTTCCTCTCGATCGCGAAGATCGGCGAGGCGAAGATTCCCTGGCCCGGACTCGACAACGAGGTTTCGATCACGCTCTATCACGGCATTCCGTATGCGGCGATCTGGGATTTTCAACCGCTCGCAACGGGCACGGCGATCTTCGTCGCCGTGATCGTCACGTCGCTCCTGGTCGGCGTCGGTCCGCGGCAGGTGCTCGCGTGCGCCGCCCTCACGTGGCGACAGACGCGATTCGCGATCCTGACGGTGGCGCTCATCCTCGGACTCGCGTATCTCATGAATTATTCGGGACTGAACTATACGCTCGGCCTCGCCGTCTCGTCGCTCGGCATCGCGTTCGTTTTCCTCTCGCCGTTCCTCGGGTGGATCGCGGTCTTTCTCTCGGGGAGCGACACCTCGGGGAACGCGCTCTTCGGCAACCTCCAGGTCGTCGCCGCGAATCAGCTCAAGCTCGATCCCGTCCTGTTCGCGGCGACGAACTCCTCGGGCGGCGTGATGGGCAAGATGATCTCGCCGCAGAACATCTCGACCGGCGTCAGCGTCAACGGACTCGAAGGCCGCGAGGGCGACGTCTTCCGGCGCACGTTCCCGCACAGCATCGCGCTCACGATCGCCCTCGGCATCCTCGTCGCGCTCCAACAATTCGTCGTCCACGGCATCGTGCCGCACTAACGTCTCGCGGCGCGCGGCGCTACGATGCCGCGCCGCGCGCGCCCGTCGGCCCGTCCGTTGCGGGACGGATCGCGATCGTCGCGAGGAGCGTCACGCAATTCGCCGCGATCAAGTAAT
This sequence comes from uncultured Janthinobacterium sp., assembly GCA_964658025.1. Lineage (GTDB taxonomy): Bacteria > Vulcanimicrobiota > Vulcanimicrobiia > Vulcanimicrobiales > Vulcanimicrobiaceae > CAZZXB01. The sequence goes on along the minus strand of CAZZXB010000034.1, from coordinate 21,620 downwards.
ACGCGGGCACGAGCGGACTGCCGGTCCGCGCGATGAGCCAGGTCATCGCGAGTTGCGCCGTGCCGCCGAAGATCGCGACCGCGAGCGCGTACGAGAGCGCGAGACCCGTGCCGCGTTCGAAGCGCGGAAACGCGCTCGCCATGACGACGAACATCGGACCGATGGCGAGTCCGAAGAGCAGGTTGAGCGTCGCGTGCGTCGCGAGTAGCGTCGCGAGCGAGATGCCGTGGCGCGTGATGACGACGAATCCCGGCAGCAGCGCGGCGACGTACGCGATGCGCCACCCGATCAGCGCGCGCTTGTATCCGAACGCATCCCCGCACCACGCGCCGAGGTAGACGCCGATTCCCGAGAAGACGGCGCCGCCGACGGTGAGCGTCGATCCGACCCAGGCGGGCGCGTGCAAGACCGTCTGCGCGTACGTCGCCATGAACGTATTCGCGTAGGTCGACACCGTCGGTCCGCAGACGAGGCCCGCCGCGAGCGCGAGCGGTCGCCACGCGTCGCGCGGGACGAGCGCGCGACGTCGCGTCGCGTCGGACGCCGCGAGCGTCTCCGGAATGTAGCGGCGGAGATAGAGCCCGAGCGGCGCGATGAGGATGCCGATCGCGAACGCGACGCGCCAACCCCACGCGTCGAGCGCCGCGGGCGAGAGATCGCGCTCGAGTCCGAACGCGAGCGTCCCGATCGCGATCGTCGCGAAACTCTGCGTGACGCTCTGCCACGCGGTCGCGCGTGCCTCGCGGCCTCGCGGCGCGGTTTCGAGGAGATAACTCGTCGCCGAACCGAACTCGCCGCCGACGCCGAAGCCTTGCAGTAAGCGCGCGACGACGACGATCGCGGGAGCGGCGATCCCGATCGCCGCGTACGGCGGAACGACCGCGAGCACGGTCGAGCCCGCGGCCATGAACGCGAGCGAGACCATCATCCCCGCACGCCGACCCGCGCGATCGGCGTACGCCCCGAGCACGAGCCCGCCGAGCGGACGCGTGAAAAATCCGATGCCGAACGTCGCGAGCGAGAGCAGGAGCGACGTTCCCGGCGTCGTCGCCGGAAAGAACGCGTGCCCGATCGGGATCGCGAAAAGCGCGAAAGCGAGAAAGTCCGCGAATTCGAGAAAGTTGCCGGCGAGCGTCGCGACCACGGCCGAACGTAACGGCCGCGTGAACGCGACGACGGATCCTTCGGCGACGGCGCGGGCGACCATCCGCGCGATTTACGCGCTCCGCGCACGG